>JALYHC010000127.1 GCA_030776765.1 Actinomycetota bacterium
TCCTGGAAGGGCACCCCCGGGTCGGAAAGGTTGCGTACCCCGGCCTGCCCTCCCACCCGCAGCACGACCTGGCCAAGCGGCAGATGGAGAACTTCTCCGGGATGCTCACCTTCCAGGTCGAGGTCGGGTGGGCCACCGCCCGCCAGTTGGTGGAGCGACTGGAGGTCTTCCACTACGCGGTCTCGTTGGGCCATCACCGCAGCCTGGTTTTCTATCTCGACACCGATCGGATGCAGGAGACGTCGTTCCGCCTGGACGACCAGCACCTGCAGCGCTACCGGGACTTCGCCGGAGACGGCATCTTCCGGGTCTCCATCGGGCTGGAAGACCCCGACGATCTCTGCTCCGACCTGGAGCAGACGCTCGGGTAGATGGGTATCTCTCCGGCCCTGATCACCCCGCCGCTTCGGCGGGCTCCATCACCTCCAGCTCCTCGAGCGCCTTCTGGGCCAGCACCGCCTCGTAGATGCGCTCGTAGTCGGTGGCCATCCTGGTGGAGCTGAAGCGCTCCCCCTGGCGCCGACAGGTGCGGCGGTCGAGGTCGGCCACCCTCGGCACCGCCTCCACCATCTCATCCAGTGAGCGGCAGACGAAGCCGTCCCGGCCGTGGCGCAGCACCTCGACGACCGAGCCCCTCCGCATGGCCAGCACCGGGGTGCCGCAGGCCAGTGATTCCACCATCACCATCCCGAAGGGCTCCGGCCAGTCGATGGGAAACAGCAAGGCATAGGCCCCTCCCATCAGTTGCGCCTTCTCCTGCTCGTTCACCTCACCCAGGAACTCCACGTCGTGCCTGCGGAAGAGCGGCTCGATGCGGTCCTCCCAGTACGCCTGGTCGAGCGGGTCGATCTTGGCGCCAACCACCAGCGGCAGCCCGGCCCGAGCGGCCACCTCCACCGCCCAGTCGGGGCGCTTCTCCGGGCTGATGCGACCCACGAAGAGCAGGTAGGAGCCGTGGCGGGCCTGGAAGGGAAAGTGGTCGAGGACGATGCCGTTGTAGACGCAACCCACCCAGTTGAGGTCAAAGGCCTGCACGGGAAGCCGCTGGGACATGCTGATCGACACCAGCGACGCCTCCGGGTAAAAGCCGAGGACCGAACGGTAGGGGGGCACGTCGAGGCGCCCGTGCATGGTGGTGACGGTGGGGACGGGCGCGAACCGCACGAAGGGAAGGGTGAGATGCCCCAAGTGGGAGTGGATGACGTCGTAGGGCCCGGTGTGCAGGTAGACGTCGCTCAGCAGGCGCAGGTGCAGGTGAGGGGCCACCTCGATCATCTCCTCCGCGGTCATCCTGCGACGGAGGGCGCGAGGCGTGCTGGGCACCAGCCGGGCGCTGGTGCGCGAATCGCCGCTGGCGAAAAGGGTTACGTCGTGGCCTCGCCGAACCAGCTCCTCGCAGAGGCTCCAGACGACCCGCTCCGTCCCCCCATAGTGGGAGGGGGGGACCGCCTCGTACATCGGGGCGATCTGGGCGATGCGCATGAGGACTCCTTTCCCGGCCGGCACCGGAGACAAACGAGCCGGACCAGCAGTGCTCGGTATCGGTACACCCGCCGATATCCTTGACCCTCGTGCTGAAGGACCTGGTGGTACTCGAGGGCAGCACCTTCTTCGTCTCCGAGCCGAGTGGGGACGTGGTGGCCAACGCCGATCCATCTGGGTTCTTCCATTCCGATACCCGCCATCTGTCGGTGTGGCGGCTGCTCATCGATGGACAACCCGTGCAACCGCTCAGCAGCAGCACCATCGCCCCGCGGTGGGGAAGGGTCTTCGGAATGCTGGGAGCCACCAGCCTCGATGAGGGGGCCCGCATCTCCATCCGCCGCGACCGCATCATCGGTGAAAGCGTCCACGAGGACCTGCTGGTGGAGAACCACTCCCGGGACGACGTCGTTCTCTCCCTCGAGATGCGCTTCGCCACCGACTTCGCCGACATCTTCGAGGTGAAGGGCCACTGGAGCGACAGGAGCCGCCGGGTGGAGTCCGACGTGGGGGACGACCGCGTGACGCTCAGCTACCAGCGGGACGGCTACTCGCGGGGCACAGTCTTGGAGTTCCAGCAGCCCAGCTCGCTGGCGGCCGACCGGGCCCTCTTCAAGCTCAAACTGGCCCCGCGCCAGTCCTGGAAGACCTGCGTCAAGATCTCCTGCGTGGTAGACGGGCAGCAGAGGGAGGCCCTCTCGGAGTGCCCCGGCGAAGAGCTGCCCTCGTCCACCTTCAGAAGGACGGTGGGCGAGTGGCTGGAGGACGCCCCCGTTCTCTACACCGGGCACGACATCTTGCGCCACACCTACCGGCAGAGCCTCACCGACCTGGCGGCGCTGCGCTTCCGTCCGCTCGGCCAGCTCTCCTGGCCGCTGCCGGCGGCCGGGCTGCCCTGGTTCATGGCCCTCTTCGGGCGGGACAGCCTGATCACCGCCTACCAGGTCCTGCCTTTCCAGCCCGAGATGGCCCGCAGCACCCTGGAGGCGCTGGCCGCCCTGCAGGCGACCGAGCTCGACGACTTCCGGGACGCCCAGCCCGGCAAGATCCTCCACGAGCTGCGTTTCGGGGAGCTGACCGCCACCGGCAAGACGCCCCACAGCCCCTACTACGGCACCCACGACGCCACCCCCCTGTTCCTGATCCTGCTGGAGGAGTACCAGCGGTGGACGGGAGACCTGGAGTTCGCCCGCAAGATGGAGCCGGCGGCACGCGCCGCCCTGCGGTGGATGGACGAGTACGGGGATCTGGACGGCGACGGCTACCTCGAATACCAGACCCGGTCCGCCGAGGGCCTGCGCAACCAGTGCTGGAAGGACTCGGGGAATTCCATGCTCTTCGCCGACGGCCGCCTGGCCGAGGGCGCCATCGCCACCTGCGAGATCCAGGGCTACGCCTACGACGCCCGCCTGCGCACCGCCCGCCTGGCCCGCCTGGCCTGGGACGACCGGGAGCTGGCGCACCGGCTGGAGGGCGATGCGCAGCAGCTCCGGAAGCAGTTCAACCAGGACTTCTGGGTGGAAGGCCGCGGGCACTACGCCCTGGCCCTCGACGGCGACAAGCGGCAGGTGGACTCCCTCACCTCCAACACCGGTCATCTGCTGTGGAGCGGGATCGTCGACGAGGATCGGGCCGGCCGGGTGGTGGCTCGGCTCATCGCCCCCGACATGTTCAGCGGCTGGGGCATTCGCACCATGTCGGAGCTGGACGCCGGCTACAGCCCGATGGAATACCACAACGGCACGGTCTGGCCGCACGACACGGCCATCGTGGCGGAAGGAATGCGCCGCTACGGCCACACCGACGCGGCCGCCTCGGTGATGCTGGCCATGGTGGACGCCGCCGAGCCGTTCGACTATCGGCTCCCCGAGCTCATCGCCGGGTTTCCCCGCCGCCAGACCCTGATGCCGGTGGAGTACCCGCAAGCTTCCCGTCCCCAGGCCTGGGCCACCGG
>JALYHC010000128.1 GCA_030776765.1 Actinomycetota bacterium
TGGCCGTCCGCCACCACCACCAGCTCCTGGCGGGGTAGCTCGGCGTCGTCCTTGGGGGTCTCCGGTAGCCGCCCCGCCGCCCCGGTTTCCAGGTGAGCGAGCACCGCCTGTGGCACCGCATCCCGCAGCCGGAAGCGGTCGAGCACAGCCAGGGCATCGTGGAAGGTGGTGGGGTCGGGCACGGTCGGCCCTGAGGCGATCACGTCCAGAGGGTTGCCCACCACGTCGGAGACAACCAGGGTGACCAGGCGGGCGGGGCCGGCGGCCTGTGCGAGGCGGCCACCCTTGACGGCCGAGAGGTGTTTGCGGACCGCGTTGAGCTGGTGGATGTCGGCGCCCGATCGCAGCAGGAGCTCGGTGGTGGTGACCAGTCCGTGGAGGTCGAGGCCGGGCGCGGGGAGCTCCAGCAGCGCCGATCCCCCTCCGGAGATGAGGCACACCACCAGGTCCTCGGCCTGGGCGCCGCCGGCCAGTTCCAGGGCGCGGGCTGCGGCTTGCCGGCTATGACCGTCGGGCGTGGGGTGGCCGGCGGTGATGAGCTCGAATCCGGCCGCAAGAGCCCCCTCCCGGCCGCGCTTCGCTCGGCCACCCTCCCGGGCAAGCGGGGGAGGGAGAAGAGGGGGAGGCTCAGGTGCGACGACGAGGCCGCTGATCTGCTTGCCGGCCAGGACTCCCTGCAAGCCCCGGACCATGGCCAGTGAGGCCTTGCCGAAGGCCACGAGGATCACCCGGCGCGCGGAGCCCAACTCGAGCACCTCCTCGCCCTCCCGCTGCGCCCAGCGGTGCACGGCACTCTCCGGCTCCACGGACTCCAAAGAGGCGGCCAGTACCTGGAGCAGCGGCCGCCGGCGCTCGGGGTCGGTCTCCAGGACGGCCGGATCGAAGAGGCCGACCGCCATCACGGCTTGATCCGCTTGAAGGCCTCGGCGGCCGGTAGGCCTGGGGGACGCCCCTGGTCGGCGGCCCACTCGGCCATCCGCTCACGGAAGGCCACCCGGCGGCTCTCGTCTCGGTGAGCGCCTCCCATGGTGCTGGCGCCCTGTGAGCTGTGGCAGAGCAGCGCGGCCACCTTGCGGTCCAGGGTGAGGGAGATGTCTTCCCAGTAGTCCGGCTCGTCGGCCGACCACAGCAGGATCCAATCCGGCCGATGGGCGGTGACCTCACCGCCGAGCTGTCCCGGGAAGAAGAGGTGGTCGCGGGCGCTGACGATGGCGTCAATGGCCGCCCATCCGGCCGCCCGGTGGTCCGGGTGGAGCATGTAGCGTCGCCAGGGGTCGTGCGTCAGCACGACCTCTGGCCGCAGGCGGCGCACCCACAGGCACAGCTCCTCGCGCAGGGCCGGGTCGGGCTGGAGCTCGCCGTCGATTCGGTCGAGGAAGATCGCCTCCTCGGCACCCAATACCTCGGCCGCTCTTCGCTGCTCGTCCTTGCGCACCTCGACCAGCTCGCCCGGTTGGAGGTCCGGCTCCCAAGTGCCCTTGGAGCCGTCGGTGATCACCAGCATCGAGACCCGGCAGCCCTCGGAGGCCCATCTGGTCAGCGTTCCTCCCGCCCCGAACTCGGCATCATCGGGGTGGGCCCCGATGGTGAGGGCCCGTTCCGGGACCGCCATGGGCTGGGCGGCGGGGTGGGAGCGATCTTGGGAGTAGAGGTCGGGGGGCACCTAGCTCAGGTGGGCGCGCATCCACGCCCCGTCCGGGTGGAGCAGCACGCTGCGCAGGTCATCGGGTCCGTCCAGGTCGAGAGCCAGCCGGGTGTGGACGAGCACCCGGATCGGTAGCTGCAGGCGAGCGGCGGCGGCCAGGTGTCTGCCGAAGCTGTCCGGGCCGTAGGAGAACGGAAAGCGGTCCAGGGCGGCGGCCACCACGTTGCTGCCCCGGTCGTGGGAGGGCGCCAGGGCCACGTGCCCGGTGCTCAGGGCATCGAAGACTGCCACGAGGTCGTCGGGGCGGAGCAGCGGGAGGTCGGCATGGACGATCGCCCAGGGCATCTCCAGGCGGCTGGCGACGGCCACCGCCGCCTGGGCGGCCCGGTTGAGGCCGCTCCCCGGCGGGGCTTCCGGCACCACCTCCACGCCCTGGCCCTTCGCCCAGCGGGCCACATCGGCGTCGGCGGTGACCACCGCCACCCGGCCTCCTGCTTGCGTCGCCGCTTCCAGCGTGTGCGCCACCACAGTGGGGCCCAAGCGGCGCCGGGCGGCGGCATCGAGGATTGGGGCCAAGCGCGCTTTGGCGACGCCGAAAGGCTTGACGGGCACCGCCACGAAGATCGTCACCGACGGCTAGGGGAGCAGCTCGGGCACTAGGCGCGCACCTCGTAGACCTTCTGCACCGGCTCCCGGCGGAGTAGCTCGCGGATGCGGTTCTGGCTCTCCCGCACCTTGGGGCTGAGGAGTGCCTCGTTCATGCCCTCGAGGGTCTTCCAGCGGCTGATGGCACCGCCCTCCACCAGCCCGGCCACGTCGGCCTGGGCAGCCATGATCAGCTGGATGCCGAGGCAATCGGGATGTGCCTGGAAGGCGGGGATGACGTCTTCCCGGAAGAGGCGTTCCACCTGGGCCAGGTCTCCGGGAGCCACCGAGGAGAGAAAGAGGCGGATGAACATCACCAGGCCCAGGCGGCCTTGGAGAACATCCCGGCCAGCTCCGGCTCCCGCTCCAGTCGGCGGGCGGAGCGGTCGAAATGCGCCGCCCGGCGCTCGCCGGCGCCGGGGTAGACCAGGGTGACGATCACCTCCTCCTCGGAGACGTGCAGCACGTTGTAGGAGGGCCGGGTGTAGCCGCGCAGGCGGAAGGAGGAGACGGTGCCGCTGTTGACGACCAGCATGTCGCCCACCAGCCAGACGTGCGGCACATGCCTATGACCCGCCAGCACCAGGTTCACCCGGGCGTCGTCGAGCAGCCCCAGCACATCCCCGGCGTCCCAGACGATGTTGCGCTCCCTCCCGGTCCCGGGGACGGGGACCAAGTGGTGGTGGAGCACGAAGATTCGGTAGTCGGCCGGGTAGGAGTACTGCTCGACGATCCACTCGTAGCGCTCCCTTCCCACCTCGCCCTCGTTGAGGTCGGGCTTGGAGCTGTCGATGGCCACCACGCTGATCCGCCCCGGCGATCCCGCCCGGGAGAGGTGCAGCGTGCGGTCGAACTTGGCACCCGCCTCGCCCTTGCCGAAAGCATCCCCGAAGTGCAGGTAACCGACGTTCTTCGAGTCGTGGTTGCCAGGGACCACCAGGGTGGTCAGCTCCTCTTGCAGGGGCCGGAGGGCGTCGCGCGCCGTCTGGAACTCCGAGGCATAGCCCTCCTGGGTCAGGTCTCCAGCCACCACCACCAGGTCGGGGGCCAGGTCCCGGATCTCATCGACGGCCTGGGCGAGGAGGAGAGGATCGAAGTAGGCGGAGCCGCAGTGGATGTCGGAGATCTGCGCAATGACGAACGGGGCCACAAGTATCCTTTCTGCCTGGACTCGATGGTACCCGGGGGGTTCTCATGTGGAGAGGAGTTACCCCACCCGAGGAGCGGAGTCAGCGGCGCGATCTGCGCCAGCGGTAGATGAGCGCCGCTAACAGCACCATGGCCCCGGTCTCCAGGAACATCCGCCCCCGGGCGGCCAGCCCGCGCAACAGTCCCCACTTCTTCTCCTTGGGGCGGTGCTCCACGCCCACCAGCAGGACGGTCGCCGTGGGCAGCTCGTAGGCGCGGGCCAGGCCCTCCATGGCCGCTTCCGGCTTGAACCCTCTTTGATGCTGCGGCCTCAGGCTGTCGAAGATCTCCCGCCGCATGGCCCGCTGACCGGTGATCAGGGGCAGCGGGCCGGTGGTGAACCTGTCCATCACCATTCCGCGGCTGAGGATGCCCCTGGTCATGGCCGCCCGGCCATCGACCACCGGCTGCACCAGGGCCCACACATGGTCGGGGGTGAGGCCTACCACGTCGGCGTCCAGGAACACCACCACCTGGGCCTCGGTGGCCTCCACCCCGGCCGTCATCGCCTCGCCCTTTCCCGGCGTCTCGTGGCGCACCACGTGGGCGCCGGCCCACCGGCCTGCCTGGCTGGTGCCGTCACGGCTGCCGTTGTCCACCACGATCACCTGGTCCACCACCGACCGGGCGGCCGCCACCACCCTGCCCACCGTGGCTTCCTCGTTGCGAGCGGGGATGATGGCAGCGGTCTTCACGCGGAAGAGCCTAACCCCGCCCCATGGCTGGCCGGCTTGCTGGCGTACGCCGATAGTCTCGGGGCGGCTCGGGAGGGAAGGAGTCAGATGCGATTCGGGGCCTTCGTGCCGCAGGGCTGGCGCATGGACCTGGTGGACATTCCTGTGGAGGAGCAGTGGGGGGCCATGGTGTCCGTAGCCCGGACCGCCGAGGAGGCGGGCTTCGACTCGGTATGGGTGTACGACCACTTCCACACCGTCCCGCGGCCGTCGCAGCAATCCACCTTCGAGTGCTGGGCCACCATGGCAGGGCTGGCAGCGGCCACCCGGCGGGTGCGCCTGGGCCAGATGGTGACCTGCAATTCCTACCGCCACCCGTCTTACCTGGCCAAGGCGTCCGCCTCGATCGACGTCATGTCTCAGGGGCGCCTCGAGTTCGGCATCGGCGCCGGCTGGTACGAGCACGAGTACCTGGCTTACGGCTACCGCTTCCCCAAGCCCTCCGTGCGCATCGGGATGATGGAGGAGGGGGTGCGCATCATCAAGGCGATGTGGACCGAGGACCAGGCCTCCTTCGAGGGCCGGCACTACTCCGTGCAGGGAGCCATCAACCGCCCCAAGCCGCTCCAGAAGCCCCACCCGCCGGTTTGGATCGGCGGTGGTGGGGAGCAGCTCACCCTGCGGGTGGTGGCCGAGCAGGCCGACTTCTCCAACTTCGGCGCCGGGAACCTGGAGGTCTTCGGGCACAAGTCCCAGGTGCTGGAGCGCCACTGCCGGCAGGCGGGCCGCGACCCGGCGGAGATCGGGCGGTCCTCGTCTTTCGACTGCCTCATCGCCGCCAGCGAGGACCAGGTGGAGCGTGCCTTGCGGGCACTGCCCCCCAACTTCGGGGACCCCGAGAGGTTCCGGGCGCGAGCGCTGGTAGGCACGCCCGAGCAGGTGGTGGAGCAGCTTCGTCGGTGGGATGAGGCCGGCTGCGCCTACGCCATCGTCTACTTCGCCGACGCTCTGCAGGGTGTGGGGATGCGACTCTTCGGCGAGCAGGTGATCCCGAAGCTCAGCGCTGACGCCGTAAGGTAGGGACCGCCATGGAACGACTCACCAAGATCATCGCCACCCTCGGTCCGGCCTGTGCCTCCCAGGAGCGCATCGACGAGATGGTCGGAGCGGGGATGGACGTGGCCCGGCTCAATTTCTCCCATGGCGACTACCAGAGCCACCGCCGCCTGGCGGAGTGGGTGCGGGAGGCCGGGCGCAACCGGGGGAGGGCGGTGGCCCTCCTGCAGGACATCCGCGGCCCCAAGATCCGGGTAGGGACCTTCCCCGGTGGTCAGGCGGTCCTGGACGCGGGCCAGGGACTCACCATCCGGCCCGGCTCGGGGGAGGGGGCCCGCGGCGAGGCCTTCATCGAGTACCCCCATCTCATGGAGGACGTGCAGGTTGGGGAGGAGGTGGCCCTGGCGGACGGGCTGATCCGCCTGGAGATCACCGGCAAGGAGCGGGACTCCCTGGAGGCGACGGTGATGCAGGGAGGGGTGCTGGGGGACCACAAGGGAGTGGCCTTCCCGCAGACCGACCTGCGAGTGCCGGTGGTTACCGACAAGGACCGCCGCGACCTGGAGTTCGGCAAGGAGCTGGAGGTGGACCTGGTGGCTGCCTCCTTCGTGCGATCGGGGGCCGACATCCGCCACGTGAAGGAGCTGGCCGGCGAGACGCCGGTGATCGCCAAGATCGAGCTGGCCGCCGCCTACGAGCGCCTGGACGACATCCTCACCGAGGCGCACGGCGCCATGGTGGCTCGCGGCGACCTGGGAGTCGAGCTTCCCCTGGAGCGCCTCCCGCTGGTTCAGAAGGACATCCTGGACCGCACCAACGCCGCCGGGGGCATCTCCATCGTGGCCACCGAGATGCTGGAGTCGATGACCACCTCGCCGCGTCCCAGCCGGGCCGAGGTCACCGACGTGGCCAACGCGGTGATGGCGGGGACCGACGCGGTGATGCTGTCGGGAGAAACCGCCGCCGGGCGCTACCCCGTCCGGACGGTGGAGGTGATGGACATCATCTGCCGGGAGATCGAGAGCGGTCCCCAGCACATCGCCCGCCCGGACGTGGCCTTCCTGACCAACGAGCAGCCCTTCCCGTCCGCCACCGCCAAGGCAGCGGTGGAGGCGGCCGTGGACCTCGGCCTGCAGACGATCGTCGCCTTCACCGAGACCGGTACCACCGCCCGGTTGCTCTCCAAGTACCGCCCGACGGCCAGGATCGTGGCCTTTACTCCCGTGCCGGCCACCTACCGCCATATGGCGCTCTACTGGGGGGTGAAGCCGGAGATGTTCGAGCGACTGGACTCCACCGACGACATGATCGCCGCCGCCGAGAAGCAGCTCCTCACGGAGGGTGTGTGCCGCCACGGAGAGGGGGTGGTGATGGTGGCCGGGATCCCACCCAATCAGCGGGCCTCCACCAACCTCATGAAGCTTCACGTGATCGGGGAGGGCGGCTCGGGCGTGCCCAGGCGCTGATGGCTTGGCAGGGGCCAGGCCGCTCCCTGGTTCGGCGGCCCCAGCGAGGGACGGCATGGGACAGCTGATACGGGTAGAGGCCGTGCCGATCGGCCCCCTGAACGAGGTAGCGATCTTCGACACCGACCGCTCCCTCACCGGGCAGGACGGCCATGCCTTTGGTTCCGAGGACGAGGCCATCGTCGGCGACAGCTTCCCGGCCGCCCTGGCCATCCGCCTCTTCGAGTCCGACCCGTCCATCGCTTCTGTCTACGTGCTCTCCAATGGAGTGGTGGTGCGCCGATCGCAGGCATGGGACGAAGCTTCCCTTGGTGAGGCCGCCGAAGTGATTCGCACCTTCTTCGTTTTCTACCAGCAGCGCTCGCAAGGCCAAGACTCCCTCCCCGGCCCTCCTTCTTCGGGGGGTGAGCGGAGCTAGCCCCCGGTCGTGGTGGTGGTGGGGGGAACGGTGGTCGGCGGAGGTGGTCCGGTGGTGC
>JALYHC010000129.1 GCA_030776765.1 Actinomycetota bacterium
CCAGCCGATGGGCGAGCGGTGCGTAGATCTCCAAGGACTCCCGGGCGATCCGCTCCTGCTTGTCGGGGCGCAGGGGCGCGATGGTGCGCAGGTTGTGCAGCCGGTCGACCAGCTTGATGAGCAGCACCCGCACGTCCTGCGCCATCGCCACCACCATCTTGCGGATGCTGGCGGCCTGGGCCTCCTCGGGTGTGGAGAAGCGCACCCGGTCCAGCTTGGTGACCCCGTCGATGAGCCGGGCCACCTCCTCGCCGAACTCCCCCGCCACCTCCTCCAGGGTGAGCTCGGTGTCCTCGACCGCGTCGTGCAACAAGGCGGCGGCCAGGGTGTCGGCGTCCAAGCCGTACTCGGCCAGGAGCTGGGCCACCGCCAGGGGGTGGGTGACGTAGGGATGGCCCGACTTGCGGAACTGGCCCTCGTGCAGCCGGGAGGCGAGCTGGTAGGCGCGGTGGATGACCCGGTCGGGGCCTCGTGGGTACTGGGCCTGAAAGGGGCGCAGCACCGGTTCCAGCTCGGCGACCACCGCCTCGTCGGGGCGCTCCACAACCTGTCCGTCCACCCGGAAAGTCTACTGAACCTTGGGCCTTCTCCCTCCCCCGTTTCCGGGGGTGGGGTCAGCGCCGCTTCTTGCGGCGCTGGCGAGGAGGCCGGGGGACGGCGCTGCCCGGCCCGGGTGGGCGGCCCAGGGCAGGCTCCGGGCGGTCGACCCGTGGCAGCACCGGGCGGTCGGCTTGATCCTGGCGCGCCAGCCGGCGGCGCAGGCGCTCCCAGCGGTCCTCCCGCTCCTTCCAGATGGCCACCAGCGGAGCGGCCACCAAGATGGACGAGTAGGTGCCGGCCAACATGCCCAAGAAGAGGGCCACGGCGAACTCCCGCAGTGTCCCGGCGCCCAGCAGGATGGAGCCGACGAAGAGCAGGCTCCCGACGGGGAGCAGGCTGGATAGCGAGGTGTTGATGGAGCGCATCAGCACCTGGTTCATGGACAGGTTGACGATGTCGCCGTAGGGGAGCCGCTCGCCCAGCTCCTGCACGTTCTCACGCATCTTGTCGAACACCACCACGGTGTCGTAGAGCGAGTAGCCAAGGATGGTGAGGATGGCGATGACGGTGGCCGGCGTGACCTCCAAGCCGGCGAGGGCATAGATACCGGCAGGGATGATCAAGTCGTGGGCCAAGGCGGCCAGGGCCGCCACCGCCATCTTCCACTCGAAGCGCCAGGAGATGAAGACCACCGCCAGAGCCAGGAAGATGGCCAGCGCCCGCACCGCCAGAAGGGTGATCTGGTCGCCCCACACCGGGCCCACGGTGTCGATGCTCACGTCGGTGGTGGGCACGCCGGCGGTGGCCGCCACTCTCTCCATCAGGGCGGCCTCGGTCTCCGGGCGTACGGTGCCGGTCTGCACCCGCACGCCCTCCCCCCCACTCACCAGCTGCACCCGGGCCGCCGACTGGCCCAGCCCGGAGAGCGCCGAGCGGTACTCGGCCACGGAAGCTCCGGAACGATTGGGCGCCTGCACCAGCGTCCCACCGCTGAAGTCCACACTCAACTCGAGCCCTCGCACCAGCAGGCCACCTACCGAGAGCAGCAGCAGCACCCCCGAGAGCAGGAACCAGCGTCGCCGCGCTCCGAAGAAGTCGAAGGCCAGCTCTCCCTTGTACAAGCGTCCCAACATCAGGCTCTCACCTGCACCGGACGCCCCACGGCGGCGCGCATGCTGGCCGCTCCCCCTTCACCCAAGCGGGTCTCGGAGAGGAGGGCCACCGCCGGGCGGGTGAAGAAGTACAGGACCGCCACGTCGAGGATGGTGGCCATGCCGAGAGCCATGGCGAAGCCCTTCACCGGACCGACCGCCAGCAGCCAGAGCAGGGCGGCGGCCAAGAAGGCGATGGTGTCCCCTGCCAGGTTGGTGCGGAAGGCCGGCCGGAACCCGTGGTGGACGGCCGAGCGCAGCGTGCGTCCCTTGGCCACCTCCTCCTTCATGCGCTCGAAGTAGACGATGAACGAGTCGGCGGTGATGCCCACCGAGACGATCACCCCCGCCACGCCCGCCAGGGTGAGAGTGAGGCCCTGGGTGTAGCCCAACAGGCTGAAGGCCACCACGACCAGCGAGCCGAACAGGGTGAGGCCCACCACCGCCACCGCCCCCAACGCCCGGTAGTAGAGGATCATGTAGAGGCCCACCAGCACCAGGCCGCCCAGGCCGGCCACCAGCCCGGTCCGGAGCGATTCCGAGCCGAGCGTGGCGGAAACCGACTGGACCTGCGAACGCTCGAAGGCCACCGGCAGGGCGCCGTAGCGAAGGACCACCGCCAGGTCGCGGGCCTCCGCCTCCCCGGCCCCACCCAGCGTGATGACGGCCTCGCCTCCGCTGATCCCCACGTTGGGGTCCACCTCCGGGGCGATCTGGGGAGCCGAGACCACCACCCCATCCAGCACGATGGCGAACTGGCGGCGCGGGTCGGTCACCGGGAACTGCGCCAGCTCCTTGGTCGCTTCCTGGAACTTGCGCGCCCCTTCCCCGGTGAGCTCCAGCAAAACCTCCCAGCGTCCGAAGCCGGTGGACTGGTCGAACACCGCCTGCGCATCGGCCACGTCGGATCCCAGCACCAGCGCCGGCCCCACGTGGTAGGCCAATCCCGGCTGGCCCTCATCTTCCTCGGCGAGCAACCACGCCTCTTGGTTGGGGTCGTCCGAGATGGTGAGCCCCGTCTGGGGATCCACCCCGGGCGGGAGCGTCGTGGTGGTGGTGCTGCCCTGCTCCCCTTCCTCGCCCTGAGCCTCCGGAGCCGGGGCGAGAAGCGGGCTGATGCCGGGTAGAGGGCCCACCCCGAGGACCGGGCGGAAGGAGAGCTGGCCGGTGCTTCCCACCGCCTCGAGGGCCCGCTCCCGGTCGCTCACCCCGGGGAGCTGCACGATGACGTTGCGCTCCCCGGCGATGGCGATCTCCGGCTCCTGCACGCCTCCCAGCCCCTCGATGCGGCGGCGCATGATCTCCACCGCCTTCTCGAGCACCGCGGCGTCGGTGCCTTCGGGGGCGGTGAGGATCACCGAAGTCCCTCCCTGCAGGTCGAGGCCCAGCCGGGGAGTGATGCCGAGTGCCAGGGTCGCCAGCAGGGACCCCCAGGCGAGGACCAGCACCAGGGCGACGAGCATCGCCGATCGGCGGTTCCGCACGATCAGCCCTGGGCGGCCTTGCTACCGACTGCCCGGCGAGCCACCCGCAGGCGGCCCCCGTCTTCTACCTCGATCACCGCCGACTGGTCGTCGAGCGAGGTGATGACCCCGTAGATGCCGCCCACCGTCTGGATGCGGTCCCCCACCTGCAACGAGGAGATGAGCTCCTGGTGCCGCTTGGCACGGGTGCGCTGGGGACGGATGAGCAGGAAGTAGAACAGCACCACCAGCGCCCCCAGCCAGAGGAGGCTGGTGAGGCCTGCCCCGCCTTCACCGAGCTGGGCCAGCATGGATGTCTGACGCATCGGACCTCCCGTGGATGAGGCCCGCTGCCGGGCCCGGGCTCATGGTAGTTGGGGACGACGGGTCCCACAGAAGCCCTCGAGCTCTCCTGCGTGCTCAGCCGGCCGGCCACTCCCTTTCCAGCAGCGCTCGCGAAGCCGACCTCAGCACCTCGGCCCGGCAGATGGTGGTCACGGCCTCGACCGTCGTCCGGAGCTGATCGTTCAAGACCACGAAGTCGTATGACCAGGCCATCCCGATCTGCTCTGCCGCCACCTCGAGTCTCTGCTCCACATCCTGCACGTGGCCGCGCTCACGGATACGACGACGAAGCTCCTGCTCGCTCGGTGGCAGCAGGAAGACCGACGTCGTCCTGCGCTTGCTCCTGCGGCGCAGGCCCATCATGCCGAAAGGATCCAACTCGACGATGACATGGGTGGGGGGCGAGTCCTCGAGGAGCTCGGAAGGAGAACCGTAGGCGTGCGATCCATACGTTCGCACGTGCTCGGCGATCCTTCCTTCCTTCAGCAGGCGCTCGAACTCCGGCTCGTCGACGAACACGTAGGAGTCCTCGCCCGGCCTCGGCTGGCGGGTCGTATAGGTCTTTGTATGGGAAAGCTCGGGGACCTGGGCGGTCACCGCCCGGATAACGGTGCCTTTCCCGGACCCGCTCGGTCCAGAGATGACGATCAAGGTGCTATCCGTCAAGACTCCGCCTCCCCACCACCTCCTGGTGAAAGGCCTGGAAGGCGCCCGTCAGGAGGGCGGCTCGCGCCTCACCGAGCAGTTCGAGGGTGTATCGCAGGTTGTGGATGGAGAGCAAGCGGTAGGCGAGCAGCTCATCGGTGACGTGGAGATGCCGAAGGTAGCCCCGGCTGTAGTGCCGGCAGGTGAAGCAGTGGCAGGAGGCGTGGAGCGG
>JALYHC010000130.1 GCA_030776765.1 Actinomycetota bacterium
CGCGGCGAGGAGGTCCGCATGGACGCCCCGCTGGTGGAGGTGGAGACCGACAAGGCGGTGGTGGAGATCCCATCCCCCCGGGCGGGAGTCCTGCTCGACCAGGGAGCCGCCGAAGGCGCCCTGGTGGAGGTGGGCCAGGTCCTGGCGGTGATCGGCGAGCCTGGCGAGGAGCTGGAGCCTTCTCCCTCCCCCTCGAGTGAGGCGGCGGGGGGGCCTTCTTCACCAAGAGAAGGAGAAGGGGAGGGGGTGTCTCCTTCACCAACAACAGCAAGAGAAGCAGCACTCCGGGTCCAGGCCCTCCCCGTGGTGCGCAAGCTGGCCAAGGATCTCGGGGTGGACCTGGCCCGTCTGCAGGGGAGCGGTCCCGCCGGGCGCATCCAGCGTGAAGACGTCGAGGCGGCCGCCCGCGCGAAACGAGCGATCCCGGACGGTGAGGAGCGGGTGCAGCTTTCCAAGCTGCGCCGCACCATCTCCGAGCACCTTGCTCGTTCCTGGCGGGAGATCCCGCACGTGACCACCTTCGGGGAGGCGGAAGCCGGGCGGCTGCTGGCGGCCCGTCGGGCGCTGGCCGCTCGCCGGGATGGGCCGCTTCCCCTCGAGGCCTTCCTGATCATGGCAGTGCTGCCTGCCCTCAGGGTCTTTCCCGAGTTCAACGCCTCGCTGGACGGAGACGAGCTGGTCCTCAAGCGCCGCTACGACATCGGGGTGGCGGTCGACACCCCGGACGGCCTCATCGTGCCCGTGGTGAAGGGGGCCGACGCCCGGGACCTCATCGACCTGGCGGAGGAGGTTGCCCGGCTGGCCCAGGCCACACAGGGTCGCAGGGTGACCCCCGACGAGCTGGCCGGCGCCACCTTCACCCTCTCCAACATCGGCGCCCTGGGGGGCGGATACGGTACGCCCATCATCCCCTACGGCACCACCGCCATCCTCTCGGTGGGTAAGGCGGAGGACCGGGTGGTGGTGCGGGACGGGCGGATGGACGTGGCCCCGCTGCTCCCCCTCTCCCTCTCCTTCGACCACCGCGTGATCGACGGGGCCGCCGGCCGCCGGTTCCTGACCATGGTCGCCGAGTACCTGGAAGAGCCGGCACTCTTCCTGGCGGGTGCCAGATGAGGAGCCTCGATGAGGTGCGGGCGGAGCTGGCCGATATCCAGGAGCGCCTCATCCAGCTCCCCGACGACGCCTTCGGGGAGCGACTGGAGCTCAAGTCGCGCCAGGAAGAGCTGCGTGCGGAGGCGGCCCAGCTTCGCAGCCGAGTCCCCGAGACACGCAAGGAGCTGGAGGAGGAGTTGGCGGCGCTGGAGAGGCAGCTCGACCGCCTCTTCCAGGAGCACGTCGACGTGGTCGGCCAGGCGGGCGGGTCGGATGCCGGGGACTTCGGGTTCACCGCCGACGCCTTCCACATCAACAAGCAGATCGACCAGGCGGGGGGCAGGGAAGGGCTGCAAGACCGGATCGCCGAGATCCGCCGCAGGCTGGAGGAGCTGGATGATGGCCCGCCTTGAAGTGGCCCCCCTCGGCCCTGACGAGTTCGAGGTCCGGGTCGTGGAGGGCTCGAGTGAGACCAGTCATCGCGTCACCCTCTCCGAAGACGACCTGCAGCGCTTGGGGGCCGGCGCCTCGCCGCAGCGGTTGCTGGAGGAGTCCTTCAGGTTCCTGCTGGAGCGTGAGCCGAAGGAGTCGATCCTGTCCAGCTTCGAGCTGCCGGTCATCACTCGCTACTTCCCTGAGTATCCGGAGGAGATTCGGGCGCGGCTCTCCGGTTAGTGGCGCGGTTTGTCGCTCCCCGACGCAGGGTATGAGGCGCGCAGCGAGCGAGGAGGAAACGATGGCGGCTCCACACGTGCTTTCGGCATCCACCCTGATCGGGGACCCGGTGCGCAATGTGGAGGGGGAAAGGCTCGGGGAGATCAGGGAGCTGATGATCGACCTCGACTACGGCCAGGTCGCCTATGCGGTCCTCTCCTTTGGTGGCTTCCTGGGAATGGGCGACAAGCTCTTCGCCATCCCGTGGCAGGCCCTGTCGGTCCTTCCCGAGGAGCATGCTTTCCTGCTCGACATCGACAAGCAGACGCTCAAGGAGGCTCCTGGGTTCGACAAGAACAACTGGCCCGAGACGGATCGGACCTGGGGCAGCGAGATCTACGCCTATTACGGCTACACGCCCTACTGGACGGTGCGCTAGCCAGCTCCGGCGCTGCCAGAGCGAGAGGCCCCTTGATTACATAGGGGCCTCTCTGCTTTCCGGCAACGCCTGGTACGGTCGCTCGGTGCACCATCCGCAGGGTGGTATCCATCGCCGCCATCCCTTCGTCACGCCCACGGAGCTGCGCGAGCCGGCCCGGCGCTTCCGTGGTCGGCTGGTCGGGCCGGTGACGGTATGGACCGCCGGAGGGCCGGAGGAGAGAACCGGCCTCACCATGTCCTCGCTGGTGGTGGCCGAGGGAGAGCCTGCCTCCGTCTTCGGTCTGGTGGGCGAGACCAGCGAGCTGTGGGAGGCGGTGCAGAAGTCGGAAGCCTTTGTGGTGCACGTGCTGGAGGAGCGCCACCGCCAGCTCGCCGACCGCTTCGCCGGGCTGCGCCCCAGCCCGGGTGGCCTCTTCCGGGACCTGGTGGTCCAAGACACTCCCTGGGGACCGGTGCTCGCCGACCTCGCGACCCGCGCCTTCTGTCGCTTGGGCTCCTCCGAGGAGTCGGGTTACCACCTCCTCGTGCAGGGCGTCATCCAGAGGATCGAGCTGCACGACCTTCGAGAGCCCCTGGCCTATTACCGGGGCGGCTACCGGCGCCTGCGCACCGATGATCGTTGAGCTGATCTCGGTGGGGACCGAGCTGCTGCTGGGAGAGGTGGTCAACACCAATGCGACCTTCATCGGGCAACGGCTGGCCGAGGTGGGCTTCGACCATTACCGCCAGGTGGTGGTGGGCGACAACCTACCCAGGCTGACCGAAGCGATCGAAGCCGCCCTGCAGCGGGCCGACGCGGTGGTGCTGACCGGAGGCCTGGGGCCCACCCAGGACGACCTGACGCGCGAGGCCGTGGCCGCCGCCACCGGTCGGGCCATGAGCTTCAGCCGCTCCTGGGAGCAGGAGCTGCGTCGGCGCTGGGCGACGCTCGGCCGAGACATGCCGGAGACCAACCTTCGCCAGGCCGAATACCCCGAGGGTGCGGAGCTGATCCCCAACCCCAAGGGGACCGCGCCCGGGCTGGCCTTGGAGGTGGACGGGAAGCACATCTTCGCCCTGCCCGGAGTGCCCGAGGAGATGGTGCCCATGTTCGATGCCCACGTCATCCCCACCCTGGCCGCTGCGGCTGGAGAGGGTGGAGTGCTGGTGAGCCGCGTCATCCGCACCTGGGGGATGTCGGAGTCGCAGGTGGCCGAGGTGCTGGACCACCTCTTCTGGGGATCGACCAACCCCACGGTGGCCTTCCTGGCGTCGGCGGGCGAGATCAAGGTTCGGCTGAGCGCCAAGGCCGGTGCAGCCGAGCGGGCGGCGGAGCTCATCCGGCCGGTGGAAGAGGAGGTGCGGCTCCACCTGGGCCAGGCGGTGTTCGGGGCGGACGAGGAGACGGTGGAATCGGTCGTGCTGGGCCTCCTCCAGGAGCGAGGGTGGCGCCTGGCAGTGGCCGAGTCGGCCACCGGGGGGCTGATCGCCGCCCGGCTCACCGCCGTCCCGGGGGCGTCGAAGACGGTGCTGGGAGGGGTGGTGGCATACAACAGCGACCTCAAGCGAGAGCTGCTGGGGGTACCGGCCGAGCTGCTCACCACCGAAGGCGTGGTGAGTGAGGCCACCGCTCGCGCCATGGCGGTGGGGGCGGCGGAGCGCTTGGGGGCGGAGGTGAGCGTGGCGGTGACCGGGTCGGCCGGCCCCGATCCCCTCGAGGAGCCCGCCGGCACGATGGTGGTGGCGGTGCGCACTCCCGAGGCGGTGGGCACCCGTACGTTGCGGCTTCCCGGTGACCGGGAGCGGGTGCGCTCCTACACCACCACCGCCGCCCTGCACTTGCTGCGATTGGCGGTGGCTGGGCAGTGGTGGAGCGAGTAGGCCGGCTCTTTCTGGGGATCCCCCTCTCCGACGAGGTGAGGCATGGGCTGGTGGCTCATCTGCAGCAGGCGCTCGGAGAGCGGCCGTTGCCGGGCAAGCCGGTGGTCCCGCAGAACTGGCACCTCACCCTCCGGTTCCTCGGCCAGGTCGAGGTGGTGGCCTACGAGAAGCTGCTGGCCGAGCTGGACCAGGCTGCCCTGGGCGAGCCCTTCACGGTACGCTTCGCCGGCTTGGGCGCCTTCCCTCGCCCTGCTCGCGCCACCGTGCTGTGGCTGGGCGTGGGGGAGGGGGAGCAGGAGCTGCGGTGGCTGGCGGGGGAGGTGGCCGTGTCTTTGGAGCGGGCCGGTTTCACGCCCGAGGAGCGCCCCTTCGCCGCCCACCTGACGCTGAGCCGCATTCGCCCTCATCAGGACGTGCGTCCGCTGCTCGAGGCGGTGCCAAGCTTCCCCCTGCCCCTCCCGGTGGGACGGGTGGTGGTCTTTCGCAGCCATCTGGGGGGAGGGCCCGCCCGCTACGAGGAGCTGGAGAGCTTTCAACTCTCTACTCTCTGACGCCAGAGCGCCTGACGTCAAAACGCCGACCGAGTGACCCGAAGGCCACTCGGTCGGCAAGGGGTACTGTAGCGCTGGACCGCCGGCTGCCAAGCCTGCCGGCTAAATGGTTTTCGCGAGGAAGGGAAACATTTCCCGCTCTTGCTCAACCACCCGGCGACTCCACCTCCCCGCTGACGAGCTGCTCGATCCGGGCGCGCAGCTCGTCCCGGGCCGCCCGGAACGCCGCGGCTGCGTCGGCGCCTCGTCGCTCGGCGTCGGCCGGGTCCTCGATGCTCCAGTGCAGCCGCTGCCCCTTCCCGGGGAAGGTCGGACAGGCCTGGGCTGCCTGATCGCAGACGGTGATCACATAGTCGAAGGCCTCGCCCACGAACCGGTCGACGTGCTGTGATCGCTGGGCGGAGACGTCGATGCCTATCTCGTCCATCACCTCGATGGTGAGGGGGGCGAGGCCCTTGGGCTCGGTGCCGGCGCTTCGCACCTCGAATCGATCACCCGCCAGGTGGCGCAGCAGGCCCTCGGCCATCTGGCTGCGGGCCCGAT
>JALYHC010000131.1 GCA_030776765.1 Actinomycetota bacterium
GTCCAGGGTCGTCAGTTCGACCTGTGCCTCACCCACTATCTGGAGGTTATGTCTCATGGACGGCCGAGCATTGAGGATGGCCGGATCCGGCCGGTAAAAGGACGAAGAAGCGGCCTGTCGAGTCAGGTGAAGTACCTTGCTACCGGCTGAAGAGCCCAAGGCGACGGGAACGACCGGTATGTTGGAGTGTTGCTGGTAGTGCTTGCGCAGGCGCTCGCATTCGTCCTCATCCGGGTCGAAGCCGATCAGCTGCACCCTGTTCCCGAGTTGGAGCCAGACATCGGCAAATCCCGAGAGACAGCCGACATCAACCACCACCAAGGGTTGGTGGAGCTGGTCGCGCATGAGCGTGAGCATCGCTGTCACCCCACCTATCCGCAGGAGGGCAGGGTCACCTTAACCCTGCTACGGCAATCGCCCGGCGGCGATGGAGAGACCCTGCCCCTTCAACCTATCTGCAACCGTCCCCCCTCCAGCCGCCAGCTCGTCTCCGTCACCTCCTCGGCGAAGGAGGCGTAGTGGGTCACCAGCACCAGGGCTCCGGGAAAGTCGGTGAGAGCACTCTCCAGCCTCTCCACGGCGGGCAGGTCGAGGTGGTTGGTGGGCTCGTCGAGCAGCAGGCACCAGGCATCGAGGCCTAGGCCAAGGGCCAGCTTGAGCTTGCGGGCCTCCCCTGGTGAAGGCAGGTCCGAGACCAGCAGCGGCTCCGGGTCGACGCCCAGCGCCGCCACGAGCTGCATCACCCGGCCTTGACGTTCGGAGGGAAGACGCCGCACCCGGCCAAGAAGGTTGATCGCGTCCGTGGCGGTCAGCTCTTGGGGCAGATGGAGCAGGCGGTCGGACGGAAGATCCCAGCGAGCGGCCAGGGCCTCGAGCAGGGTCGTCTTGCCGGCGCCGTTGGGGCCGCACAGGTGGATGCGGTCGTGGCGGCCGACCAGCACCTCGAGCCACGGCACCAGCGCCCGGCCGCCCGCCTCGATCGGTCCCCGGTAGTGGAGCAGGGTGGCTCGCGGGGCCCGGTCGTAGCGGAAAGCCACTCGCCGCCCTTTCGGCTTGCGGAGATCGAACCCGGCGGCGTCTTCCGCCAGCCGGGCGGCCTGCTCCCGAGCCACGCTCATTCGTCTGGCGGCGGCCGCCTCTCCTGCGTTCGCTCGTCCCTTCCTCAGCATGCCCCGGGCGTCGTGGTCCTGTGAACCCGAGGTCCGCACCGACTTCCGGAAGCTGCCCGCTCGTTGCTCCACTTCCCGGCGCTGATCGGCCAGCCGGCGCTCGAGTCTCTTCTGCTCTTTGCGAAGTTCCTGGTAGGCGGCAACCTGGGACGCTTCCGCCTCCTGCCACTCCTTCTTGGCGCTCGAGTAGCCCCCGGCCCACAGCTCGGCTCGGCCTCGGTCCACCCGGATGGTGGCCCCAGTGATCGAGTCGAGCAGGTGCCGGTCGTGGGACACCACCAGACCTACGCCTCGGAACCGCTCGAGGGCAGCAACCAGCAGACCTCGTGCGTGGGCATCGAGGTGGTTGGTGGGCTCGTCGAGCAGCAGCACGTCGGGGCGGGCCGCCAGGGCGGCTCCCACCTGCCACCTCTTCCTTTCCCCATGGGACAGCGATTCCCAACGGGAGAGCTGCTCGGGGTCCAGAGCCAGGCGGCCCCGGAGGCGCACATCTTCCGGGTCCCAGGTCTGGGCGAAGCCTTCGATCGCCGGCTCGAGATTCTCCACCCGCTGAGGGCAAAGGACCGGCGGCACCAAGGCATCGACCATCACCTGCCCCTCGGTGGGTGGGAGCTGACCGGCGATCAAACGCAGCAGTGTCGATTTGCCGGCCCCATTGGGGCCCACCATCCCGACCCAACCCGGACCGAGGTGCAGGTCGACGTCGCTGAGCACCTCGACGGCAGACGTGTAGGCGAACGAGACAGACTGGAAGTGAACGGAGGGCACGGACAGCTCCTGACGGCGGCGCGCCGGCGCCGGCGAGCGGACGGTCGGGTACTTAAGTCAGGCGCTGCGGTCCCTCACGAGATCCTTCGATCGCTGCCGGCGAGGATAGTGGAGGCGCCAGAAGCGCCTCACACCTCCCCGTCCAGGTCGAAGGCCCGGGGCAGCTCCTCCACCATGCGCTCGAACGAGAACCTGCGCTCTGCCTCGTTACGCACCTGTCCGCTCATGCTGGCAAGCTCGTCCCGGTCACTCATCAACTGCTCGATGCGATGCACGAATTCGGCCGCCTCCCGCGGTTGGCACAAGTAGCCTGTGCGGCCCTCCACCACCGCATCGGTGATGCCCTCCAAGCGGGAGGCGACCACCGGCGTTCCACGCAGGGCCGCTTCGATGGCCACCAGCCCGAACCCTTCCATGTCCCCGGGTACCGGCACGTTGGGCATCACGAAGAGGTCGGCACCTCTCAGCAGCAGCTCCCGCCGGGCGTGGTCCGACGAGCCCAACAGGCGAACACGCCCTCCAATGTTGGCCTTCTCGATGGCAGCGTCGATGGCCGTGATGGATGGCCCGGTGCCGGCCACCAGGTAGAAGGCCTGGGGAGGGAGCTGCGGCAGCACGTGGCCGATGAACCAGTCCACCCCCTTGCGTTCGATCAGCCTGCCGAGGGTGAGGAGCAGGAAGGACGATGGGTCGAGCTCCAAGCGCTCGCAGAGCCGGGCTCGGACGGCAGCTTTCTCGTCGTTGGCGGGGGGGATGTCGAGCCCGGGATTGAGCACCGCCAGGCGAGAAGGGCGCACACCGAGACGCTCTGCCTCTCGTGCGGTGGCCCCGCTGATGGCCACCACCCGGTCGGCCCGCCGGAGGGTGGCGTGGGCCGCTTGGCGATAGAGGGCGTTCGGATAGGTGAGGTCGAGGCCCATCACCATGACCGTGGTCTTGGGAGGGTGAACGAGCAGGGCGGGTCTGAGCAGCGTGAACATCAGCGCGTCGCCGCAGATCACATGCTGGACCCTGGCGCCCAGCAGCAGCAGGAAGGTGCGCAGCAGGGCAAAGGGAGCGAACCAGATGAGGTGGCGCTGGCTCCTCCCCAGAGAGAGGAGGATGGTCTCCACGTGCTCTTGGAGCGCTCGGTGGGTCTGTTCGGCCAGGGTCTCCATGCCTCCCACCGAAGGCGGGAACTTCCTAGTGACGAACAGCGCTCTCCGCACGCTCATCTGCCGTGAGTGTAAGGGTGGCGACCACGAGGAGCGTCCATGAGGGAGCTGGTGAGGCCCCTATGCTCCTCGGTCGTGCAAGATCCACCGCCCAAGGCCATCGACCGGCTCGCCCAACTCGTCTCCAGGCTAGGCCGGCCTGCCCGCTCGGAGCGGTGGCAGCGGCTCTCCCTGTTGATGGCGGTGGTGGTCTTCGTGGCGGCCTCCGTGGTCGCCTACCTCAACTTCCCCGAAGAGCGCCTGCCTCCCAGATGGCTTCCCATTCTGCTGGCGGCAGTCGTCGGGGTGCCGGCCACCACGCTGCTCAATGCAGCCGAGTATCGGGTGGCGGCCCGCCTCCTTCGGCATCGCCCCGCCTTTGCCAGGGTCATGCAGGTGACGCTGTTGGCGTCGGCCGCCAACCTGCTGCCCATCCCCGGGTCCTTCCTGGTAAGGACCAGGTCACTCAGGGACCTCGGTTCCACCTATCGTCAAGCGGCTTCTTCCAACGCCATCGTGGCCCTGGCTTGGCTGGGCGTGACCGGCGTCCTGGCCGGAGCACTGCAGCTGGCCGGCACCGCCAGGGCCTTGGGGGCAGTCCTGATCTTGGCCGGGGCGCTGGCCCTGCTGTCCACCAATCATCTGCTCGTTGCCCGGCTGGAGAGAGGCGAGGTGAGGCGGACCGCCCTCGAGCTTCTCTTGGTGGAGAGCGGCTTCGTGGTGGTGGGAACCTTCCGCTTCTACGCCATCTTGGTGGGCCTCGGCTTCGACGTGACCCTCTCGCAGGCGGTAGCTTTCACCGTCGCAGGGGTGGTCGCCTCGGCCACCGGCTTCTTCCCGGGAGGCCTCGGCATACGGGAGCTGCTGGCAGCAGGGATCAGCCCCCTCATCGGGTTACCGGCGGCAGCGGGTCTCCTCGCCGCCGCCGCCGATCGCCTGGTCGGGCTGGCCGTGCTGGGGGTGCTGGCGGCCATCGTCCTGGCCGCCCTCCCTGCCTCCGATGCCGAGGTAGGTCGATGAAGGTCCTCTACATCATCGGCAAGGGTCGGAGCGGAAGCACGCTCCTCGACAACCTGCTCGGCCAGCTCGACGGCTTCTTCTCCGGCGGGGAGCTGATGCGCCTGTGGAGCTGGGGACTGGTGGAAGGCTACGCCTGCGGGTGCGGCCTGCCCGTCCGGGACTGCCGAATGTGGCGATCGGTGATGGACACCTTCGCTGCCCTGATGGGCGACGAGGAATGGTCACCCGAGCGGCTGGTCGAGCTGGAGCGCAAGGTGGTGGGATGGCGCCACGGCATCCGGCTGCTCCGCCGGCGCCCCGGTGGGCGGTCGGGATGGCCGTCACTGGACGCCTACACCCTTGCCATGGCCCGGCTCTACCTGGCCATCGCCAAGGTGAGCGGAGCCCGAGTGGTGGTGGACTCCTCCAAGCTTCCCATCCATCCCACCGCCCTCGGCCTGGTGCCCGACACCGACGTGTACCTCGTTCACCTGGTCCGGGACCCGCGAGCGGTGGTTCGCTCGTGGAAGCGCCGCAAGGAGTGGACCGACCGCCAGGGCCAGTCGGAGATGCCCCGCTACGGAGTGGCCTACAGCATGGCCAGCTGGGTGGCGCGCAACCTGGTGGCCGAGGTTGTCAAGGGACGCATGGGCCTGGGTCGCTCGATGCTGGTGCGCTACGAGGACTTCGTGGCCCGGCCGCGAGAGGCGCTGCAAGAGATCGCCCGGCTGGTGGGCGAGGAGGCGGGACGCTTGCCGTTCCTTGCCGATCGCTCTGTTCGCCTGGACCCCACGCATACGGTGGGGGGAAATCCGACCCGCCTCGAGACCGGGCGTGTGGAAGTGGTTGCCGACGAGGAGTGGCGCCTGGGCCTGTCTCGCACCGACCTCTGGTTGGCCACCCTGCTGGGGCTGCCGCTGTTGAGGAGGTATGGATACGGTGTGGGCACGTCGGGTAGGTAGCCTCGCCCTCCTCGGTCGCACCATGGTGAGCGATCTCATGAGGTCGAAGCGCTTGGCGCAAGAGATCGAACGACTCGAGCAGGAGGTCGTGGCCCTCCGGCAGTCGCTCAACACTTCCTATGCGCCCTATTCGGAGGTGGAGCGACTCAACCTGGCCTTCGAGGAGCTGGCCCAGCGGGCACCGGTGAGCGAGGTGGAGCGCCTCAACCTGGCCTTCGAGGAGTTGGCGGGGAAGGCGCCCGCATCGGAGGTGGAGCGCCTCGACCTGGCCTTTGACGAGGTAGAGCGCCTGGAGCGGGACAAGGCTCCTGTGACCGAGGTACAGCGCCTCAACCTGGCCTTCGAGGCCCTCAGCCGGCT
>JALYHC010000132.1 GCA_030776765.1 Actinomycetota bacterium
CCTGGCTCTACGCCATCGCTCGCCGAGTGGCGGTTGACCTCTACCGCCGGGAGCGGCGCCATCACACGGTGGACGAGGTGGAGCCGGAGATCGTCGCCCTCCCCCCGTCGTTCGAGCGCACCTGGGAGGCCTGGCAGGTGCGCAGCGCAGTCGACCGGCTTCCCTCCGAGGAGCGGGAAGTGATTCGAGCCACCCACTTCCTCGGGCTCACCCAGCGGGAGGTGGCCGAGCGCCTGGGGATCCCGGTGGGGACCGTCAAGTCACGTTCGTACCGCGCCCACCGCCGCCTGGCCGGCTACCTGGCGCACCTCAGGGAGGCCACCGCATGAATTGCCAACGGTTCCGGGCCGCCTATCTGGCCCGTGAAGCCTCCCCGGGGGTGATGGCACACCTTCACCGCTGTGCCAGGTGCCGCACCGAACGGCCCCATCTGGAGGGCCTGCGCTCGGCCCTCTCCAACCCCGACCTGTGGCACGAGCCCGACCCCGGACTACGGGAGCGGGTGCTCGCCAGGTTGGGAGAGCAAAGCAGGCCTGCTGGCCGTTCCCGCCGCAGGTGGTGGATCGCTGCGGCGGCCCTTCTCATGCTGGTGGCCGGGACGGGGGTGTGGACAGCCCTTCGCACTCCCCAGCCCAGTTGGGAGGTGACCCTGGTGGGCACCGAACTGGCTCCCCGGGCCACCGGCGTCGTGCGAGGCTGGGAGACTCCGTCCGGCACGGCGGTCTTCCTCCGCATCGAGGGCTTGCAGCCTGCCCCCCAGGGGAATTACTACGAGCTCTGGTTCCGGGGGCCCGAGGGCCTGGTCTCTGCGGGGACCTTCCGGGCGGCACCCGGCTTCGAGCTGTGGGCGGCGGCCACTCTCGAGGAGTACCCTCAGGTAGGGGTCACCCTGGAGCCCGACGACGGGGACCCTAGTCGCAACGGACTGCAGGTGATGGGGAGCCGGGCGGGGCCCTAGATCAGAAATTTCGCCACATAGCTCGAGGCGTGTGGCAGTATCCCGGGTACCAGAGAAAGGAGGTGGTCCGAGAATGATTGGTTTACGTAGGACTCTGGAGGTGGCCGGGCGCTAGCGGCCATCCGGGAGGAAGGCCGCTTTCCCTCTAGGGGAAGTGGTGGCGACTCCCACCCGGACCACCGGGGCCTGGAGATCCGCAAACTGGTCCGTTGCGGCGTCGGATGACCGACGAAGTATCTCCGGGTCCTTTCGCGTCCAGACCCTTTCTTCCTGCTGGCGCCTCTCACCCACCTGCCCTGGCCCTACGGTTGCACACAGGGGTTGGGAGAGTAGATGCCCCGAACGGTCCCATCCGGCTGGCTGGAAGTGAGCGGCCCCCAGATCAACACGATGCCGGCTCGATTGCGGATCTCGTAGATGGGCCCCAGGTTCCCATGCTGGGCGTACTGGACGTCCAAGCGCTGATAGACCGCTTCCAAGGTGGAGGCCGCTTCCCCCAGCTGCAACCCGCTCAGGGTCTGGAGCTGGGCCGCCTGCCCTCCCTGCCCGTACGTCGAGTCCAGCCGATAGGCGCCGAAGGTGCCGTCCCCCTGTTGGTCGAAGGTGACCACCACCAGAAGCGCCCCCCAGCGAACCAGCCGGATCTGCTGGCCGGCGCACGTCCCGTACTCGCCCCGGGATGTGATGCGGCCGCTGTCCTCGTCGGGTTGGCCCAGGCTGGCTGAGAGCCGGGGCAGCACCTCGTCGCCCGGCTGCCCCATCTCCAGGGGGCCGATGCCGCCCGTCGCCAGGCGTAGCTGCTGAAGCGGGATCGCCTCCCCCTGTGGCTGGATGAAGGGCGCCGAGCTGGTGGTGGTGGAGGGGATGCTGGTGGTGGGAGGTGGAGCCATTGCCGGCACGGTGGTCGAGCCGGCGATCTCGAGGCTGGTGGGCGGCGAGGTGGTGGGAAGGGCTTGTGGCTCGGGGTCGGCTCTGAGCACCGCCAACACCCCCACGCCGGTGGCCGCCAGGAGCAGCACCACCGCCCCCGCGGTGAACAAGCTGGCGGCGGACCAACTGCCCTCGCGGTGCTGGCCCGGCTCCCAGGGCGGTTCTTCCTCCCATCCCAGCTGGCCCGGCTGGTCCAGGAAGTCCTGCCCCGGCTCCTCCCCTTCCGTGGCAGTGCCCTGCTGGTGGCCGAAAAGATCCCGATGATGGCTCACGGCGAACCATGATATGGCTGGACTGGTTGGGCTTGGGGAATCTGCGATCGGCAATCTGTCGGAGCCCGCCTTTACAATCCGCCCGAAAGCGCAACCAAGCGATCGAGGATCGATGCCATCATGAAGGTCATCCCACAGCTCATCGGCTATCCCAGGATCGGCCCGCAACGGGAGTTGAAGTGGGCCCTGGAGGGGGCGTGGTCCGGCCGGCTGGACCGAGCCGGCTTGGAGGCCCGCCTCGTGGAGCTGCGGTCGAGCCACCTGTCCGAGCAGCGGGAGCTGGTGGGGTCGGCGGTGGACGACTTCTTCCTCTACGACGAGGTGTTGGAGACGGCCATGATGTTCGGCCTGGTCCCCGCCGCCCTCCGTCAAGCCCTGGAGGCGGAGCCGTTTGGCGTGCTCACCGCCCTGGCCCGGGGGACGCCCGAGCGGGAGGCCTGGCCCATGATCAAGTGGTTCGACACCAACTACCACTACGTCGTGCCCCAGATCGACAGCTCGGCCGTGACCTTTCGGCCCCTCCCTTGGCGCCGGCCACAGGAGGGGGATGACCTGGCCTGGGTGGTGCTGGGGCCCTACAGCCTCATCGAGCTCAGCAGGCTGGAGGACGGCCTCATCGAGGGTCAGGACCTGGCTGTCGACCTGGGACGCGCACTGTGGTCCTGGGTCGCCCAGCAGGCCGAGGTCAACCCGGACTTCCGCCTGCAGGTCGACGAGCCCTGCCTGGGACTGACCACCGACCTCGATCGGGCAGGCCTCCTCCGGGCGGCCTATGCCGAGGCCGCCGACCTCAACCTCCCCTCGCCCCCGGTGGTGACCGCGCAGTTCGCCCCGCCCCAGGAGTCGACGGTTCGCTTCCTGGGCGAGTGCGGCTTCGCCGTGCAGCTGCCACTGGAGGCGGTGCGGGCGCTGCAAGGGACGGCTGCCTGGGAGGCACAACCGGAGCTGGTGGTGTCGGTGATGGACGGGCGCAGCGTCTGGCCGGACGACTTCGAGCGCCTCCCTGAGGTGCTGGGAGGGGACGGGGATCTGGATGGGAAGCTGCTGCGGATCGTGCCATCCACTTCGCTCATGTTCCTTCCCTATACGGTGGAAGGGGAGGACCTTCCCGAAGGCTTCTGGTTCGCCCGGGAAAAGGCGGCGGCGCTTGCGTCCTGGGCACGAGCGCTGGAGCGGGGAGAGCACCCGGGCGGCCCCAAAGTGGCGGTCCCGGAGTTCCCGCCTGTGGGGGAGCTGGTGGAGCGGGTTCCCCGGGCCGAGCGACGTGTGGCCCAAAAGGATCTCGACCTCCCCCTGCACCCGTCCACCACCACCGGCTCGCTGCCGCAGACCGCCGAGGTGCGCAAGCTGCGGGCGCGCTTGCGGCGCAGTGAGCTCGGCGAGGAGGAGTACCAGGCCGAGATGGACCGGCTCATCCGGCAGGCCATCGCCTGGCAGGAGCGGATGGGCCTGGACGTGCTGGTGCACGGGGAGTTCGAGCGTTCCGACATGGTGGAGTACTTTGCCGAGAGGATGGAGGGCTTTCACAGCACCGCCAACGGCTGGGTGCTCTCCTACGGGAGCCGCTGCGTGCGCCCCCCCATCCTCACCGCACCCCCCTCCATCTCCGCCCCCATAACGGTGCGGGAGTGGCAGGTGGCGCAGCAAGCCACCTCGCGCCCTGTCAAGGGGATGCTCACCGGGCCGGTCACCATCGTCAACTGGAGCTTCCGGCCCCCTCACGTACCCGACGACCGACTGTTCTGGGCGGTGGCCCAGCCGATCGCACGAGAGGTGCAGTACCTCGTCGAGGCCGGGGCCCGGGTGATCCAGATCGACGAGCCGGCTGTGCGGGAGCGCTGGCCGCTTCCCGGTCCAGACGCCGCCGAGAAGCGGGAAGTGTACGCACGGGGGGTGCGGGCGGCCCTCAACCGGGTGTTCAACGCCCCGGCCGAGGTCCAGATGCACACCCACATGTGTTATGGCGACTTCGGTGAGATCGTGCCGCTGTGGTCGGACGCAGGAGTGGACGTGGCCTCCATCTACTACGCCCGCTCCAAGGACGACAGCTACGTCCGAGCCTTCTACGACCTCTTCACCGATGGTCACCTCCAGATCGGGCCTGGCTTGTTCGATCCGCACAGCCCGCACTCCCCGGGGGAGGGGGTGATGAGCGAGCGGCTCGAGCACTTCCTCGAGTTCATGTCACCCGAGGACCTGTGGGTGAATCCCGACTGCGGGCTCAAGACGCGCCGCTGGGAGGAGGTCGAGGTTCAGGTGGGCGACTTGGTGGCGGCGGCCCGACGGCGGCGGGGCCAGGCGGGCGAGGACTAGGTGCTCACCCAGAAGGGGGAGTGGGTGGAGGTGGTGGAGGTGAATCCCCCCCTTCTGCCCAGCATGAACCACCTGCTCTTGGGCGGACGGTGGGACAACGTGCTGGTCACCGACAATCCCTTCAAGCAGGTGAGGGTCTCTCCCTACGCCTTCGCGGCCCGCATCACCCACGATGCCCCGGAGGTGCACCCCACGGTGGTGGTGTCCACCCGAGACCGCAACATCCTGGCCATCGAGTCGGAGGTGCGGGGCGCACTGGGCAACGGCGTGGAGTCCTTCCTGGTGGTGGTGGGCGACACGCTCCCCGAGGTGGACCACTGGGCCAACCATTACGAGATCGTCGAGCACCTGCGTGCCCTCCAGTCGGTGATGCCGGCCTTCGAGGTGGGCATGACCACCCGGTTCCAGGAGTGGATGTTCCGGCGGCGCTGCGAGGTGGGGGCGCAGTTCTTCGTGGCCGGGCCGGTGCTCGACCCGCACGTGGTGAGGCGCTGCGCCGAGCGGCTCAATCGCCGGCAGCATGACCCGCCGGTGTACCTCGGGGTGGTGCCACCCTTCTCCGCCCAGTGGGCGCGGCGCCTGCGGGGGCTGGGAGCTGTGCCCATCACCGAGGAGCTGCGGGCCCGGCTCAATGCCGCTCCCCCGGCCGAGCGACGCCGGCTGGGCTGGCAGTCCGCCAAGGAGGTGGCGCGCCGCGCCCAGGACGAGGGCTTTTCCGGCATCGTCCTGATGGGCCTCAAGTTCGAGACGCTGATCGGGGAGGCCCAAGAGACCTGGTTTTCCTGAACCTGCTCCCGCTTGCTCGAAACGCACTGATGGCCGGAGACCCGGTCGTACAATGAGGACGCCATCGAGAAGGGGAAGTGGGTGGTGAAGGTACGCGACGAGTTGCTGAGCGAGGAATTCGACATGGCCTTTCGGGGCTATGACCGCAACCAGGTGCGCGGCTTCCTGGAGTCGATGGCGTTCGAGCTGGAGAGACGGGACCGGGAGATCGCCGACCTCAAGAGGGAGCTGGCTGCCAAGCAGGAGCCCGACCGCAACCTGCTGCTCAAGCAGCTGGGCGACGAGGTTGTCTCCACCCTCGAGGCAGCCGATCGCCTCAAGACCCAGGCCCAGGAGCAGGCCAACCAGATCAGGTACGAAGCCCGCGAAGAGGCCGAGCAGGTTCGGGCCGAGGCCGAGCAGGAGGCCGCCACCCTCCGGCAAGGGGTTGAGGAGATCCTCGACGCCCTGGGAGACGTGCAGGCCATGCTCGGCGAGCTGGTAGTGGGGATGCGCAAGGAGGTGTCCTCGATCACCGAGCTGCCGACCGGGGAAAGCGCCTGAGCCCAGCCGCCTCGACGGAGCTCCTGAACGGAGTTGGTCGAGCTAGAGCTGGCGCCGCAGCGCGTCCGGCTCGGAGACCGGGGCCCGACAGGCGAAGTGTCGGCACACGTAGGCCTGGGGCTTCCCATTGTGCATGTGGCGGCCCTCGAGCAGTGGAATCTCCCCGGCGGCCGACCCATCTCCCGGGTCGACGGCCAACACGCAGTCAACCCGGAAGCGCTCCCACACCACATCGACGAGCGCGCTGGTGACGGGATCTTCCGGGCGGCCCACCACGGCCACCTCCTTGGGCCCGGAGAGAACCGTGTGGAGCACGGAGAGAAGGTGGCCGACTGCCGAGGGATAGGCCTCCAGCAGCCTCCCCGCCTGGCGAAAGACGCCGTCCACCTGTCGGCGGGCCTGTTCATCGCCGGTGTAGAGGGCCAGCGTCAGCAGCGCCTCGGCAGCCATTGAGTTGCCGGAGGGAAGCGGGCTGTCCATCAGGTCCTTGGGCCTGGTGATGAGCTGCTCGGCGTCGCTGCCGGTCGAGTAGAAGCCACCATCCACCGGGTCGGCGAACAGCATCACCATCTCCTCCGTCAGCCGCCGGGCCTGGCGGTACCACTCCAGGTCGCCGGTCGCCTGGTAGAGGGCGAACAACCCGACCGCGTACCCGGCGTAGTCCTCGCAGAAGCCCGGCACGTCGGCGGCCACGCCGTCTCGCCACGAGCGCAGCAATCGCCCGTCTGGGCGCCGCAGGGCCTCGAGCACGAAGCGGGCATTGCGCCGGGCCGCCTCCAAGTAGCGAGGCTCGTGGAGCACCGCTCCGGCCTCGGCCAGGGCGCGCAGGGCCAGCCCGTTCCACGAGGTGATCACCTTGTCGTCCAGCCCGGGGCGTACCCGCCGGTTGCGCAGCTCCAGCAGGCGCCGGCGGGCGCCGGCCACCGCCTCCCGGACGGCCTCGGGTGGAACGCCGCGGCGCTCGGCAACCTCCTCCGCCGACCGGGCCTCGTGGAGTACGTTGTGGCCCTCGAAGTTTCCGGCCGGGGTGACGCCGAAGTAGTCGGCGGCCAGCTGGGCGTCGGCGCCCACCACCTGCTGGAACTCGTCCCAGTCGAAGACGTAGAACTTGCCCTCCACGCCCTCGGAGTCGGCGTCCTCGCCTGAGTAGAAGCCTCCCTCTGGGTGGGCCAGGTCCCGCAACAGGTACTCGAGAGTCTCCATGCCCACCTGGCGCAGCCGCTCGGCGCCGGTCTCCTGCCAGGCCCGCAGATACAGGCGGGCGAGCTGGGCGTTGTCGTAGAGCATCTTCTCGAAGTGGGGGACCAGCCACACCGCGTCCACCGCATAGCGGGCGAAGCCGCCGCCCAGATGGTCGTAGATCCCCCCCTTGGCCATGGCCTCCAGACTGGCCTGCACCATGGGAAGGGCGTCGGGTGCCCATTGCTCCCCGGCGATGCGCAGCAGGAACTCCAGCACCGGCTCCTGCGGGAACTTGGGGGCTCCCCCAAACCCCCCGTTGGCGCGGTCGAACCCGCCTCGCAGGCTCCGGTACGCCTCGGTCAGGGCAGCCTGTTGGGGCAGGTCGGCGGCGGGGGCGATGCGGCGGGAGACGGCCTCGGCGAGGCGCTCGGCCTGCTCCACCACCTGGTGGCGTCGCTCCGCCCAGGCTTCGGCGACCGCCAGCATCACCTGACGGAAGGAGGGCAGGCCGTGGCGGCTGTCCTTGGGGTAGTAGGTGCCGGCGTAGAAGGGCTTGCCATCGGGAGTGAGGAACACCGTCATCGGCCAACCCCCTTGCCCGGTCATCGCCTGCACCGCGTCCATGTAGATGCGGTCCACGTCGGGACGCTCCTCGCGGTCCACCTTGACGCTGACGAACAGCCGGTTCATCTCCTCGGCAGTGGCGGGATCCTCAAAGGACTCGTGGGCCATCACGTGGCACCAGTGGCAGGAGGCATAGCCGACCGAGAGCAGGATGGGCTTGTCCTCGGCGCGTGCCCGGGCCAGGGCGTCTTCGCCCCAGGGGTACCAGTCCACCGGGTTGTCGGCATGCTGGAGGAGGTAGGGGCTGGTGGAGTTGGCGAGCCGGTTGGGCATTTCCCCCGCCACCCTAATGAGGCCGCTGACTAAGCTCGGAACAAGGCCCGGGAGGGATACGTTTCCTATGGTTACCGTGTGGAAAAAAGGGGGTTCACCGATCGCGGGGTTTGTGTCATAGTGACCCCTCGGCGCGAGCCACACTCCGGATAGTCGAACAAACAACGGATAGGTGATGGCGGGCGAGGCGCGGGGACCGCATTTGCGAGAACGAGACAAGAACAAGCTCACCGACGAGAGAGGGCGCCTGACCACCGACCTGGTCAGCCAGTACCTCACCGCCATCGGCGAGTACGACCTGCTCACCGCCGAGCAAGAGGTGGAGTTGGCCCAGAGGATCGAGGCCGGGGAGGCCGCCTTCGAGAGGCTTCAGTCAGGGGCCAAGGACAAGAAGGAAGAGCTCGAGCTGCGGCGCAAGGTGCGTCACGGCAAGGAGGCCAAGGACGCCTTCCTCACCGCCAACCTGCGACTGGTGGTGGCCAATGCCCGCCGATACGCCAACACCTCTGGCATCGACTTCCTGGACCTCATCCAGGAGGGCAACCTGGGCTTGATCCGCGCGGTGGAGAAGTTCGACTGGCGCAAGGGCTTCAAGTTCTCTACCTACGCGACGTGGTGGATCCGTCAGGCCATCACTCGGGCCATCGCCGACAAGTCACGCACCGTGCGCATTCCCGTCCATCTGCACGACACGCTGGCGGCGGTTCGTGCTGCCCAGTCCAGCCTGAAGGCCGAGCTGGGACGTGATCCCAAGCTGGACGAGATCGCCGAAGAGGCCGGGGTGACCGCCGACAAGGTTGAGCTGGCCCTCGGGGTAGCCGACACGGTCTCGCTGGAGCAACCCATCGGTGAGGACGGAGCCCAGCTCGGCGACTTCATCGAGGACGAGGAAGCGGTCGACCCGGTGCGGGTCACCGAGGACCACGACGTCGCCGCCAGCCTGCGAAAGTCCATCGAGCGCCTCCCCGACCGGGAGGGGCGCATCCTCGCCTTACGCTACGGCTTCTTGGACGGGGTGCCCCGCACCCTGGAGGAGATCGGCGAGGAGTTCAACCTCACCCGGGAGCGCATCCGGCAGCTGGAGAAGCTGGCGCTGTGCCGCCTGCGACACCCGTCGTTCGGCATCCGGGAACAAGACCTCATCTAGGGCTGGGGCGGCCACCGCCCGTTAGGATCGGCAGGGGGAGGAGCGGGTGAAGCTGAGAGCACTGGTCGGTGGGAGCGCCGAGGTGACCGGCCCCGAGGTGACCTTGCGGGAGGCGGCGGGGGCGATGATGGCCGCCGGAGTGGGGAGCTTGGGCGTGGTGGACGGCCGCGACCTCGTGGGCATCCTCACCGAGCGGGACCTGGTGCGGGCGGTGAGCGATGACGCCGACCTCTCCTCGGCCACCGTGCAGGACTGGATGACCGAGGCGCCCGACGTCTTCTCCCCTGAGGTGGACGTGGAAGAGGCTTCCCAGTGGCTGCTGGAGACCGGCTACCGCCACCTACCGGTCATCGACGCCGCCGGCGAGCTGCTGGGGATCGCCAGCATCCGCGACCTGCTGTGGGCGATCGTCGAAGGCGACTAAGAGTAACGGCAAACCTTAGGTTCTAGTGGCGCGCCGGGCGCGGCTATAACCCAAGGCTGCTGACTAGACGCCGATGCGGGCCGGCGGTGGGACAGGACGCGGCTACTGCAGTTGGTGGCGGATTCCCTGGAGGGGGATCCTCACCCATTCGGGGCGGCTGTTGAGCTCGTAGCCCAGCTCGTAGACCGCCTTCTCCAAAAGGAAGGCGTCGAGCAGCACGCGCAGCTGGCCGAGGTCCTTGGGGACGATCGGGTGGCCGGCCGTTTCGTCGAGGTAGGAGCGGAGGAAGGCCGCCGCCGTCCACTGGTACCAGTAGCGGACCCAGGGCTCCACCTCCTCCAGCGCCTCGGGTCGGCCGGAGATGATGCCCCGCGCCGTCTGCTCGAAAAGCGCCGCGTAGGCGGCGTAGTGAAAGGAGCGCAGCATCCCGGCCACGTCCCGTAGTGGGGAGCGCTTCAGCCGGCGCTCGCTGAGCGGCCGGGCCGGCTCGCCCTCGAAGTCGATGATGACGAAGTCCTTTCCGGTGTGCAGCACCTGACCCAGGTGGTAATCGCCGTGGCAGCGGATGCGGGTGGTGTCGATCTTCTCCTCGTGCACCGCCTGGAATCGGCGGAGCACCTCCCCCTCCTGGTCCAGCACCGCCTGTGCCTCGTCCCTCACGTGATCGGGCAGCCGGGGCATCCTCCTGCGCAGCAGGTGGAAGGTCTGGCGCCCCAGGGTGCGCATCGACTGGTAGAGGGACCGCTGGTAGAGGGTGCTCATCGGCTCGGGGACGAAGTCCGGGTCTTCCAGCTCGGACCCCAGGGCCAGGTGGAGTTGGGCGGTGCGCCTGCCCAGCAGGTCGGCCGATTGCAGGTAGGGCCCGATCAAGTCATGCGCCAGGTCGGGCGCTTCCATCTCCATCAGATCGAGCAGGTTGGCCTCCGCCACCGGAGGGACCAGGCCGGCCTCGGCGGTGAGGGCCTGCTCGTAGTAGCGCCCCAGCTCGTCCAATGTGTACCGCCAGGCGTCGCCCTCGTTGTGCACGTAGCCCTGCAGGCCGGCCAGGGTGATGGGCTCCTTGCGGCCCACCCGGTACTCCAGGGACCCGGCCATCGGTGGGCTGTGCTCGAAGTGGGCGCGCTCGGTGAGGAAGCGGCCGATCTCCAAGTCGGGATTGACGCCCGCCTCCAAGCGACGGAAGAGCTTGAGGACCAAGCGGTCCCCATAGAGGAGCGAGGTGTTGGACTGCTCGGCCCCGAGCACGGTCGGATGCAGGGAAGTGAGGTTGTGCCCCACCAGCTCCCGAAGGACCGCCGAGGGCTGGGCGCGCACCTCGCCATGGGATCCCTTGAAGCGGCGGCGCCTCCGCACGGCCTCCAGCAGCCCCTCGGCGAAGCCGGCGCTCCACATGGCGTCGAACAGCACCCCCTCCTCGTCCTGAGAGGTGCGCAGGCGGGCAATCAGGGCCCGGGGATGGTCGTGGGCCACCCGGTGGGCTTGGTCCCCGAAAGCGAAGGCGAGGGGCAGGAGGTAGGTCTCCGACGGGGAGTCCACGTACTCCACCTCGAGCAGGGTGAGGAAGCTCTCCTCGTCGGCGAGGGGAAACGGGATGGCCTCGGAAACTCGCACCCGCTGGATGGTGAGCGCCTTGCCGGCGAACCAGCGGCGTCGGGGGAGGTCGGCGGCCAGCAGGGCCTCCAGGTGGGCCTTGGCGGTCCCCTTGAAGGTGGTATCAACCGCCCCGGCCAGTTCCAGGACCGGCACCCGCCGCTCGGGATCCTCCATGGCCAGCTCCGGCTCCCGCTCCAGCCACAGCCAGTAGAAGGCGTGGGGCCCCAGCGTGAGGAAGTAGGGCAGCTCGCCGATGGGCGGGAACTCGGTGCGTCCGAACAGCTCCACGGGGACCGTCCCTCGGAACTGACCCAGGTCCAGCTCCACGCACTGCACGAAGCGGGAGAGGTTGGCCACCACCAGCACCGATCGCTGACCGTGCTCCCGGAGGAAGGCCAGCACCTTGGGGTTGTCGGGGTAGAGGAACTCCAGGGTGCCGCGGCCGAAGACGCGGAAGCGCTTGCGCTGGGCGATGACGCGCTTCATCCACCAAAGCAGGGAGTGGGGGTTGTTCTGCTGGGCCTCCACGTTGACCGTCTCGTAGTGGTACTCGGGGTCGATGATGAGCGGCAGGTAGAGCTGTTGAGGATTGGCCCGGGAGAAGCCACCGTTGCGGTCGGAGCTCCACTGCATCGGGGTGCGGACGGAGTTGCGGTCTCCCAGGTAGATGTTGTCCCCCATGCCGATCTCGTCCCCGTAGTAGACCACCGGGGTGCCGGGGAGCGAGAGGAGCACGGCGTTCATCAGCTCGATCTGCCGCCGGCCGTTGCGCAGCAAGGGCGCCAGCCGCCGCCGTATGCCCAGGTTGATGCGCGCCTGGCGGTCCTCGGCATAGGACCTGTACATGTAGTCGCGCTCCTCGTCGGTGACCATCTCCAGGGTGAGCTCGTCGTGGTTGCGCAAGAACAGCGCCCACTGGCAGATCTCGGGGATCTTGGGGGTCTGCTGGAGGATGTCGATCACCGGGAAGCGGTTCTCCATGCGCAGGGCCATGAACAGGCGGGGCATGAGCGGGAAGTGAAAGGCCATGTGGCACTCGTCGCCGCTTCCGAAGTAGGCGCTGGCATCCTCGGGCCACTGGTTGGCCTCGGCCAGCAGCATGCGATTGTCGAAGCTCTGGTCCACGTGGCGGCGCAGCTCCCGCAGGTACTGATGGGTCTCCGGGAGGTTCTCGCACATGGTCCCCTCTCGCTCGTAGAGGTAGGGGATAGCGTCCAGCCGCAGACCGTCCACGCCGATCTCCAACCAGAAGTCCAGCACCTGGCGGATTGCTTTGCGTACCGCCGGGTTCTGATAGTTGAGGTCTGGCTGGTGGCTGAAGAAGCGGTGCCAGTAGTAGGCCTTGGCCACCGGGTCCCAGGCCCAGTTGGAGGACTCGGTGTCCGCGAAGATGATGCGAGCCTCCTGGTACTGCTCGGCGGTGTCGCTCCAGACGTAGAAGTCCCGCTGGCGGCTGCCGGCCGGGGCCCGGCGGGCCCGCTGGAACCAGGGGTGCTGATCGGAGGTGTGGTTGATGATCAGCTCGGTGATCACCCGCAGGCCCCTCCGGTGAGCCTCCCGCAAGAAGGCGCGGAAGTCCCCCATGGTCCCATAGGAGGGATGGATGCCCGTGTAGTCGGCGATGTCGTAGCCGTCGTCGCGCAACGGGGAGGGGTAGAAGGGGAGCAGCCAGATGGCCGTCACGCCCAGGTCCTGCAGGTACTCGAGCCTCCCGGTCAGCCCGCGGAAGTCCCCCACGCCGTCCCCGTCGGAATCGGCGAAGGCGCGCACGTGCAGCTCATAGATGACCGCATCCTGGTACCAGAGGGGATCGTCTCGCAGTATGACCGGCTCTCGAGTCATCACATGTAATAGTCGAAGTCGGCCTCTGTGCGAGTGCGCCGGCGCACCAGGAAGATGTGGGCCGGAACCACCGCCGGGTCGAGCTCCACGTAATTGCGGGGACCGTCCCAGATGTATCGGGTCTCGGCGAGCAGGTCTTGAACTTGGTAGGGCTGGCTGGGGTCGATGTCCAGCTCCTCCAGGGGGAGCTCCAGCCAGCCGGGCTGCACGTGGTGGGGGTCGAGGTTCACCACCACCACGATGACGTTGGTGCCCTCCTGCTTGGAGTAGCAGATGAGCTGCTCGTTGTCGATGGGGTGGAAGCGCAGGCTCCAGTCCGCCTGGAGGGCAGGGTTGTGGCGGCGGATGTGGTTGATGCGGGCGAGGAGCGGGGCCAGGCTGTCCGGCCGGTCGATGTCCCACTGCTTGATCTCGTACTTCTCCGAGTGGAGGTACTCCTCGCTGCCCGGCTGTCGGGGGATGTTCTCCATCAGCTCGAAGGCGGGCCCGTAGACGCCGTAGTTGGCGCTCAGGGTGGCGGCCAGCACCAGGCGGGCGATGAAGGCGGGCCGCCCTCCCACCTGCAGGTACTCGTTGAGGATGTCCGGCGTGTTGGGCCACAGGTTGGGGCGGAAGTACTCCCGGACGGAGGTCTGGGTGAGCTCGCTGAAGTACTGGGTGAGCTCCGCCTTGGTGTTGCGCCATGTGAAGTAGGTGTAGGACTGGGTGAAGCCCAGCTTGGCCAGGCGGTACATCACCTTGGGGCGGGTGAAGGCCTCGGAGAGGAAGATCGCCTCGGGGTGGTCCCGCTTGAGCTCGCCGATGGCCCACTCCCAGAAGGCGAAGGGCTTGGTGTGGGGGTTGTCGACCCGGAAGATGTGCACCCCCTGCCCCAGCCAGAAGGAGAACACCTCCCGCAGCTCGTGCCACAGGGCCTGCCAGTCCTCGGTCTCGAAGTCGAAGGGGTAGATGTCCTCGTACTTCTTGGGGGGGTTCTCGGCGTACTGGATGGTCCCGTCAGGCCGCCGGCGGAACCACTGCGGGCTCTTGTCCACGTAAGGGTGGTCCGGGGAGCACTGGAAGGCGATGTCCAAGGCCACCTGCATCCCCAGCTCCTCGGCGCGGCGCACCAGCCGGCCGAAGTCCTCCATGGTCCCCAGCTCGGAGTGGACGGCCTTGTGGCCTCCCTCTTCGGAGCCGATGGCCCAGGGAACCCCTGGGTCGCCTTGCCGGGCCACCAAGGCGTTGTTGGCCCCCTTGCGGTGGGTGCGCCCGATGGGATGGATGGGAGGGAGGTAGAGCACGTCGAAGCCCATGCCGGCCACGTAGGGGAGGTGGTCGAGCAGGTCGCGGAACGTGCCGTGCGCCCCGGCCGGCCCATACGAACGAGGGAACAGCTCGTACCAGGCGCCGAAGCGAGCCTCCTCGCGGTCCACCACCACCTCCAGCTGGCGCCCATAGGAGGTGGCCAGGGAGCGGTCCGAGTAGCGGGAGGCCAGCTCGGCCAGCTCGTCGTCCAGGGCCAGGCGGGCGCGCTGGCGGGGCCCCTCTCCGTTGCGCAGCTCGGTGGCCCAGGCGGAGAGGCGCTTGGCCGAGGCGCCCGAGGCGCGCCGGGCAGCCTCCTCGAGGAGGTCGGCTCCCACCAGCACGTCCACCGAGACGTCCTGGGCGGCCTCGACCTTCTTGCGGAAGCCGGTCCTCCAGGTGGCGAAGTGGTCCACCCAGGCGAGCAGGGTGTAGGAGTAGCGGCCCAGCTCGCCGACCGTGAACTCGCCCCACCACCGGTCGTTGATCAGCGGCTCCATGGGAGTCTCCCGCCATCGCCGCTCCCCGTCCCGGCGATGGAGAAGCACCGCCCCGATGGCATCGTGGCCGTCGGTGAAGATGTCCGCTTCCACCCGCACCGTCTCGCCCACGGCGCGCTTGATGGGGAAGCGCCCGCAGTCCACCTCCGGCTCCACTGCTTCGATGACGGCGCGGTGTCGGCCTTCCTTCATCGCTGGCATGCCGAAAGTGTAGGTGGGCGCGGGGTGGGTCAGTGGCAGGACGGGGGCCGCGACGGAAAGCTAGCGAGGGGCACCTGAGGCCCTAGTGCACCACGGAAAGCAACTGCCCAGAGTTCAGGGGGCTGGCTCCACCCGAACCCCCAGCTTGTCGCCGAGCGATCGAAACCGCCGCACCCAGGCCCGTGCGTAGGGGTCGTCTCCCTGGGAGCGATGCAGCTCCGGGTAGGCCTTCTGGCGCAGCTCGTAGAAGATGTTCTGGGCGCTGGTCAGCTCCATCTGAAGCGGCGAGGTGCGGGCCAGGTCCACCACCCCCTCCAGCCGCTCGAGGAGGGGGAGCTGCTGGGGTGAGGCCCGCAACTCCAGCAGGAGCTGCTCGACGACCTGCTGGAGCGAGTAGCCCAGGCCGGCCCTGTCCAGGCCCAAGCCCCACGCCTCGGTCTCCTCAAGCAGGCTCTGCACCGATGCCGGATCGAGGGAGCCATCCGAGAAGGCACGGTGGAGGTCGGCGTTGAGCACCACCTCGGCGGCCGAGTGCAGGGCGTTGGGGAGGGGGATGCCGAGGTCGGTGAGGAATCTCATCAGGGGGGCGTGGTGCTCGTAGACCTGCCGATAGGCGTCGGTGACTGCTTGCAGGGTGGACTCCAGGATCAGGTTGACGATCTTGCGCTGCTGGTCGCGGAAGAGCGAGCGCAGCGAGTAGCGATGGGCCCCGAAGTGCCGGTCCAGATTGCGGATGGTCTCGGGAAGGTCCGCCCGCTCGAAGGCCCGGCCGACCTCGCGCATCATGGCCTGGTAGGGCTCGGCTCCCTGGTGAGCCCGCACGCTGCCGGTCAGCCCGTGGTCCCCGAAGTGCAGTACGCCGAAGTCGAGGCGGGCCGATTCCCCGGTGATGTTGGACTCCACCCTCGCCCGCCCGAGTGCCAGGCTGGACCGGCCCGAGGCCAGCCTGCGGTGATCCTCCCGCTCCACCTGGTAGCAGTAGACGGGGGCCCTGCCTACGTAGTCCTCGAAGAGCGAGCTCATGGCGTAGTGGGCTCCCACCTTGGCCAGATCGACCATGGCCGCCTCTACGAACCTCTCGTACACCCGGCGGCCGTCCCGGTGGGCGGGCAGATTGCTCCTGGCCAGCTCCAGCAGCTCCAAAAAGCGCGGCTCCAGGTCTTCTTCGAACAGCTGCCGGGAGAGCTGGAGCGCCCGCCCCGCGTACTGGATGACCTGCACCGTCTCGATGCCGGAGAGCTCGTCGAAGAACCAGCCGCAGCTCGTGTACATGAGCATGGCGTGGCGCTGCAGCTCCAGCAGCTTGAGGACGGTGGTGCGCTCCACGTCGCGCAGCGCCTCGGTGGCATGGCGGCCGAAGAACTTCTCGACGCTCTCAGGAGACCGGTCCAGGATCACGTCGAGGTAGTCGTCACGGGCCGCCCACGGATCGGTCAGGAAGGCGCCGGCGCGGCGCTCGTAAGGAGGCCCCAGGGCGTCTCGCAGCCAGTCGAGTGCTTCTCGCAGCGGCTGACGCCAGGACTGGTTCCAGCCCTGGTTCATCCCGGTGGAGCAACCACAGTCGCTGCGCCAGCGCTCCACCCCGTGAGCGCAGCTCCAGGAGGTGTCCTCGACGATCTCCACCTGATGGGTGGGAGGGTGCCGCTCGAGGTACTCCCCATAGTTGGTGAGCTCGAGCGACGGGTTGGAGTCGAGAAACTCGAGGGCGTAGGCGAGGGCCATGTCGCCGTGCCGGTGGTGATGTCCGTAGGTCTCCCCGTCGGTGGCGATGTGGACCACCTGTGGCCACTTCCGCTGGTCGTCGAAGAGCCCGGTGAGGCGGCCGGCGAAGCGCTCGCCGCTCGCCAGCAGCTTCTCGAAGGCCACCGCCCGGGAGACCGGGCCATCGTAGAAGAAGATGTCGATGGTGCGCCCGGAGGGCAGCTGCAGGCGGTACGGTCGGGTCGGGTCGATGCGCCCGCCGGAGACATCCTGCCACCGCTCGGCTCCCAGGGTGCGGATGCGCCGGGCCTGGTGGGGCTCGAGGATCGTGAAGGCCACCCCCAGCTCGGCCATCACCTCCAGCGTGTCAAGGTCGACGGCGGTCTCGGGAAGCCACATGCCTTCGGCCGACCTCCGGAAGCGGTGCTCGAAGTCGCGCAGCCCCCACAGCACCTGGGTGCGCCGGTCCCGACGATTGGCCAGCGGCATGATCATGTGGTTGTAGGGCTGCGCCAGCGCCGAGCCGTGGCCGGAGAAGCGCTGGGTGCTTTGGCGGTCGGCTTCCAGGATGGATAGGTAGACGCCGGTGGCCTTGGCCTCCAACCAGGCCAGCAAGGTGGGGCCGAAGTTGAAGCTGATGCGGGAGTAGTTGTTGACGATCTTCGAGATGCGCCCCTGGTCGTCGAGGATGCGGGAGGTGGCGTTGGGCCCGTAGCACTCGGCGGTGATGCGCTCGTTCCAGTCGTGGTAGGGGTAGGCGGAGTCCTGCAGCTCGATGGCCTCCAGCCACGGGTTCTCCCTGGGAGGCTGGTAGAAGTGCCCGTGGATGCACAGGTAGCGCTCTTCTCCCTCCCCCGCTTGCGGGGGAGGGCTGGGGTGGGGGTCTCCCTCCCCCGCTTGCGGGGGAGGGCTGGGGTGGGGGTCTCCCTCCCCCGCTTGCGGGGCCGGGGGGTTCGGGAGGTGGGAGGCCATCAAGCAGGCCCCTCGTGCCGCAGGAAGACGGCGCCCAGGGGAGGCAGCACTAGGTCCAGCGAGTAGGGGCGCCCATGGCGGGGGGGAGGGAAGGGCCCGGTCTCCACGCCGCCGAAGTTGCCGTGCCCGGACCCGCCGTACTCCTTGGCGTCGCTGTTGAAGACCTCGTTCCAGCGGCCGGGCAGCGGGACTCCCACTCGGTAGTTGCGCCTCGGCACGGGTGTGAAGTTGCACACCACCAGCACCGGGTGGGGGCTGGAGGCCCCCTTGCGGAGAAAGCTGAGCGAGCTGGCGGCCGCGTCGTTGGCGTCGATCCACTCGAAGCCGGAGGGATCGAGGTCCAGCTCGTGGAGGGCCGGCTCCTCCCGGTAGAGCCGGTTGAGGTCGCCCACCAGTCGCTGCACCCCGGCGTGTTCGCCGTAGTCGGTGAGATGCCAGTCCAGGCTCTCGTCGTGTCGCCACTCGTTCCACTGGCCGAACTCGCCCCCCATGAAGAGCAGCTTCTTGCCCGCCTGGGCATACATGTAGGTGTACAGCAGGCGCAGGTTGGCGAAGCGCTGCCACTGGTCGCCGGGCATCTTGGCGAGTAGCGAGCCCTTGCCGTGCACCACCTCATCGTGGGAGAGGGGCAGCACGAAGTTCTCGTTGAAGGCGTAGAGCATCCGAAAGGTGATCTGGCCGTGGTGGAAGTGGCGGAACACCGGGTCCTTGGAGAAGTAGCCGAGGGTGTCGTGCATCCAGCCCATGTCCCACTTCATGCCGAAGCCCAGCCCACCCACGTAGGTGGGCCGGGAGACCATCGGCCAGGCGGTGGACTCCTCGGCGTAGGTCTGGGTGTCCGGCTGGGCGCGGTAGGCCTCGTGGTTGAAGGTGCGCAAGAAGTCGAGGGCCTCCAGGTTCTCGTTGCCTCCGTAGCGGTTGGGGATCCACTGGCCCTCCCGGCGGGAGTAGTCCAGATAGAGCATCGAGGCCACCGCATCGACCCGTAGGCCGTCGGCGTGGTAGCGGTCCAGCCAGAAGCGGGCGCTGGAGATGAGGAAGGAGCACACCTCCTTGCGGCCGTAGTTGAAGATATAGCTTCCCCAGTCGGGGTGGAACCCCTGCCGGGGGTCGGCGTGCTCGAAGAGGTGGGTGCCATCGAAGTAGGCCAGGCCGTGCTCGTCGGTGGGGAAGTGGGACGGCACCCAGTCGAGGATCACCCCGATCCCCTGCTGATGGAGGTGGTCGACCAGGTACATGAAGTCCTGGGGAGTGCCGTAGCGACTGGTGGGGGCGAAGTAGCCGGTGGTCTGGTAGCCCCACGAACCGTAGAAGGGGTGCTCCATCACCGGCAGGAACTCGACGTGGGTGAAGCCCAGGCGCCGCACGTGGTCGGCCAGGCGGGAGGCCAGCTCCCGGTAGCCCAGCGAGCGGTCCCCTTCCTCGGGCACCCGCATCCACGACCCCAGGTGCACCTCATAGATGCTGATGGGGGCGTCGAGTGAGTTGCGCCGGGCGCGGCCCTCCATCCAGTCCTCGTCTCCCCACCGGTAGTCGAGATCCCAGACGACCGAGGCGGTCTTGGGGGGCAACTCGTGGTAGAAGCCGAAGGGGTCCGCCTTGTCCACCCGGTAGCCGTGCTCCCGAGAGGCGATGTGGTACTTGTAGGCGGCCCCTCGCTCCACCCCCGCCACGAACCCTTCCCAGATCCCCGAGTCGCCTTTGGGGCGGAGTCGGTGGCTCTCCTTGTCCCAGCCGTTGAAGTCCCCCATCACCGAGACGGCTCGGGCATTGGGCGCCCACAGGGCGAAGTGGGTGCCGGCCTGACCCGCCACCTCCCGTGGGTGGGCGCCCAGCTTCTCGTAGAGTTGGTAGTGGGTGCCCTCATTGAACAGGTAGAGGTCCTGGGCGCTCAGCAGGCTGACGTCGCTGAGCACCGCTTCGGTGGTGGCGGTGCCGGATGGCTGGTCACTCATGGTGGGGAGTGTAGGGAGGGTTTGGGCCTTCTTCCGGGTGGGAAGGGGCCAGGCAGTCGAGGAGAGGACACCGGTGGCGATCTGTGACACCTGCGGCAACGACTACGACAAGGCCTTTCGCGTGACCAGCGCCGACCAGCAGAGCTATACGTTCGACAGCTTCGAGTGCGCCTTGCACCGGCTCGCCCCCCAGTGCGCCCACTGCGGCTGCCGGGTGATCGGCCACGGGGTGGAGGCCGACGGCAGCATCTACTGCTGCGCCCACTGCGCCCAGCAGTCCGGTGTGACCGCGGTGGCCGACCGGGCCTAGCCCTACAGCCCCAGCAGGCGGATCAGCTTCTTGCGGAGGCGGGCCAGGTCGTCCTCGGAGTTGTAGAAGTGGGGCCCCACCCGGACGCCGGCCTCGGGGCGGCTGTCGACGATGACGCCCTCCTCCGCCAGGGCGGATGCCACCGTCGCCTCGTCGGGCAGGCCCAGCGTGACGGTCCCGCCACGGCGCTTGGGTTCTCGCTCGGAGGTGACCGGGATGTCCAGCTCGTGGGCCATGTCGATGATCCATTGCGTCATCCAGAGCGACTTGTCGCGGATGGGCTCCACGCCCACCTCCTGGATCATCCGGTAGCCCGCCCGTGCCGCGTGCAGGCCGGGGACGTTGGGGGTCCCGTTCAGGAAGCGCCACATCCCCCCGGCGTACTGGATGCGGCCGGACCGGAAGGCGAAGGGCTCCCGGTCGGCCTGCCAACCCACCAGGCGAGGCTCCAGCTCCTGCTGCAGGTCGTGGCGCACATAGAGCCAGCCGGCCCCCGGGCCGCCGCACAGCCACTTGACCGAGCCACCCACCGCGAAGTCGACCTGGAGATCGACCAGGGAGAAGGGCAGCACGCCCGCCGACTGGTAGCAGTCGAGCACCACCCGGGCACCCACCTCCCGGGCGCGAGCGGAGATGGCCGGGATGTCCTGCAGGAAGCCGCTGCGGAACAGGACGTGACTGATGGGGACCACTGCGGTGCGTTCGTCGATGGCCTTCAGCAGGTCGTCGGTCTCCACCGTCAGACCGTCCTGGCTGGGGACCGTCACCACCTCGGCACCCGGGACGGGGTGCCACAGGTACTGGACGGAGGGGAAGTCGAGCTCGGAGAGCACCACTCGGTTGCGGGGTGGCTGGAAGGAAAAGCAGGAGGCCACCACCCCTTCTGCCAGCGTGACGTTGGGGAACATGGCCACCGAGCCCGGCGGGGCACCGAGGATGGGGGCCAGCTCGTCGCCCACCGTGATGGGAAGCTCCCACCAGCCGTCCTGCCAGGCGCGAACCCCCAACGTGTCCCAGGCGTCGGTGTAGGCGGCCAGCTCCTCCCGCACCTCCTGTGACATGGCGCCCAAAGAGTGGCTGGCCAGATAGGCGGACTGCTTGAGGATCGGGAAGCGGTCCCGGTACTTGAGGAGCCGGTCGGCCATGGCGGGAGAGTGTAGGGCCCAGTCTCCGGGCTCCCGGCAGCGGATGGGTACCATGGAGGAACGTGAGAAAGGCGAAGAGGACCGACACCGCCGGGACCGAGCAGACCGAGGTCTTCGGGCCGAACATCTGGCTGGTCGACGAGATGTACCGGCGCTACCTGGACTCGCCCCAATCGGTGAGCGAGGGCTGGCAGGAGTTCTTCGAGGACTATCGGCCGCCGGACGGACAGCGGGGGGCGGTCACACGCGGCCGGGAGAAGAGCCCTGGCCCCGCCGAGGCCGAGGAGAAGACCCTCCCCCCCACCCCCTCCCGCAAGCGGGAGGGGGAGAAGAGAAGAGCGGGGGAGGGAGAAGAACGGAAGCGGGAGGGGGAGAAGAGGCCCAGCCCTCCCCCGCAAGCGCGGGAGGGAGAAGAGGCCCTCCGCGAGGAAGCCGAGCTGAGCAGGCTGGTGGGTGCTCCCGCCCGGATCGCCGAGCACATGGAGGAGAGCCGGGAGATCCCCACCGCCACCTCGGTGCGGACCATCCCCGCCAAGTTGCTGGAGGTCAACCGCCAGATCCTCAACAACCAGCTCTCCCGCCGCCACGGGGGCTAGGTCAGCTTCACCCACCTCATCGGCTGGGCAGTGGTGCGGGCGCTGCAAGCGCGTCCGGCCATGAACGCCGCCTACCTGCAGGTGGACGGCCGCCCCCACGTGGCCCGCTACCGCCACATCAACCTGGGCCTGGCGGTGGATGTGACCCGCAAGGACGGCTCGCACAGCCTGATCGTCCCCAACATCCGCCATGCCGACGAGATGGACTTCGCCGAGTTCTTCCATGCCTACGAAGAGATCATCCGCAAGGTGCGGGCCGGGGAGATCACCCCCGAGGACTTCGTCGGCACCACCGCCACCCTCACCAACCCGGGCACGGTGGGCACCGTGCAGTCGGTCCCTCGCCTGATGCCGGGCCAGGGAGTGATCGTGGGCGTGGGAGCCATCATCTACCCCCCGGAGTACCAGGCGGCCGACCCCGACGCCCTGGCCCGGATGGGGGTGGGCCGGGTGCTGACGCTGACCAGCACCTACGACCACCGCGTCATCCAGGGCGCCGAGAGCGGGGAGTTCCTCCGGGACGTCCACCGGCTGCTGCTGGGCGAGGAGGGTTTCTACGACCGGGTCTTCGCCTCGCTTCGCATGCCCTACGTCCCCGCCCGCTGGGCCACCGACGACAACCCGCAGCCGGGCACCACGGAGTGGATGGAGAAGCGCATCCGGGTGATGCAGCTCATCAACATGTACCGCGTACGGGGCCACCTGATCGCCGACCTCGACCCCCTGCAGCTCCATTCCCCCAGCATCCATCCCGAGCTGGACCCGCTCAGCTATGGGCTGACCATCTGGGACCTAGACCGGGAGTTCGTCACCCCCAGCGGCCTGGCGGGGCGGGACCGCATGAAGCTGGGCGATATCTTGGGGCTGCTGCGGGACGCCTACTGCCGCACGGTGGGCATCGAGTACATGCACATCCAGGAGCCGCAGCAGAAGCGCTGGATCCAGGACCAGGTGGAGCACCCCTTCGCCGAGCTGGACGTGGAGGACAAGCGCGCCATCCTGCGCAGGCTCAACGAGGCGGAGGCCTTCGAGCGGTTCCTCCACACCAAGTACGTGGGCCACAAGCGCTTCGGCCTGGAGGGCGCCGAGAGCCTCGTGCCCATGCTCGACACCATCCTGGAGGACGCCGCTTCGGCGGGGATGGGCGAGGCGGTGATCGGCATGACGCACCGGGGCCGCCTCAACGTGCTGGCCAACATCGTGGGCCGTAGCTACCAGCAGATCTTCCGTGAGTTCGAGGGCGATATCGACCCGGAGACGATCCAGGGCTCCGGGGACGTCAAGTACCACGTGGGCGCCCAAGGCACTTACCACACCACGTCGGGCAAGGAGCTGGCCGTGCAGGTGGCCTCCAACCCCAGCCACCTGGAGGCGGTGGACCCGGTGGTGGAGGGGATGGTGCGGGCCAAGCAGGATCGCCTGGAGGACGGGCGCGACAAGGTGCTGCCCCTGCTCATCCACGGGGACGCCGCCTTGTCCGGACAGGGGGTGGTGTCCGAGACCCTCAACCTCTCCCAGCTACGGGGCTATCAGACGGGGGGAACGGTGCACATCGTGGTCAACAACCAGGTGGGCTTCACTACGCCCGCCCAGGAGGCCCGCTCCAGCTTCTACGCCACCGACGTCGCCAAGGCCATCCAGTCGCCCATCTTCCACGTCAATGGGGACGACCCCGAGGCGGTGGTGCGGGTGGCGCGCCTCGCCTTCGCCTTCCGGCAGGCCTTCCACAAGGACGTGGTGATCGACATGGTCTGTTACCGCCGGCACGGGCACAACGAGGCCGACGAGCCCTCCTACACCCAACCCCTGATGTACCAGGCCATCGAGGAGCGCCGCTCGGTGCGCAAGCTCTACATGGAGCGGCTGGTCAACACCGGCTTCATCTCCCTGGATGAGGGCGAGGAGTCGCTGCAGGAGTTCCGCCGGCTGTTGGAGAGCGCCTTCGAGGACACCAAGGAGATGCAGCCCCGGGCCCCCCGGCAGCCGCAGGGCGAGCGCCAAGCCACCCGGCCTGTGGAGACCGGGGTGGCGGCCGACGTGCTGGGACGCATCGAGGAGGCGGTCACCACCGCCCCGGACGGTTTCACCATCCATCCCAAACTGGGCAAGGTGATCGACCAGCGCCGTCAGCTGTTCGCCTCCGGCGAGGTGGACTGGTCGCTGGCCGAGGCGCTGGCCTTCGGCTCGCTGGTGCTGGAGGGGACGCCGGTGCGCCTGGCGGGAGAGGACAGCTCGCGGGGAACCTTCAGCCAGCGTCACGCCGTGCTGGTGGACTACGAGACCGGCGAGGAGTGGATGCCGCTGCGGCACTTGGACCCGAACCAGGCCCGGATCAGGGTGGTGGACAGCCTGCTCTCCGAGTTCGCCGCCATGGGCTTCGAGTACGGCTACTCGGTGGCGGCCCCCGAGGCCCTGGTGGCTTGGGAGGCGCAGTTCGGCGACTTCGTCAACGGCGCCCAGGTGATCATCGACCAGTTCGTGGCGGCCGGCGAGGACAAGTGGGGCCAGCAGAGCGGGCTGGTGCTCTTGCTGCCCCATGGCTTCGAGGGCCAGGGCCCCGAGCATTCGAGCGCCCGCCTGGAGAGGTTCTTGACCGGTGCCGCCGAGGAGAACGTGCGCGTGGTGGTGCCTTCGACGCCCGCTCAGTACTTCCACGTGCTGCGCCGCCAGGTGAAGCTGCCCCGGCGCAAGCCGCTGGTGCTCTTCACGCCCAAGTCGCTGCTGCGGGCCCGGGCGTCTTTCAGCTCGCTCTCGCAACTGGAAGATGGCAGGTTCTTCGAGGTGCTCGAGGATCCCACCCGCCCGGATCCGGACCAGGTGAGACGCCTGCTGCTGTGCACCGGCAAGATCTTCTACGACCTGGAGGAGCGTCGCCAGGAGCAGGACCTGGAATCGCTGGAATCGGTCGCCATCATCCGAGTCGAGGAGCTCTACCCGTTCGCCGAGGCGCAGCTCGCCGAAGCCGTGGGCCGCTATGCGCCCGACACCGAGGTCTTCTGGGTGCAGGAGGAGCCGATCAACATGGGAGCCGCCGTATACATGAGAGGCCGCCTGCCGGAGCTGCTGGAGCGGCCGGTGCGGGTGGTGGCCCGGCAGGAGAGCGCCAGCCCCGCCACCGGCAGCTACAAGGTGCACGTCCGCGAGCAGCAGGAGCTGATGGAGCAGGCGTTCGCGGATCTGTAGCGCCAGCCCGGTCCACGCCGGAGGCGAGCATGGCGGGTGAGTACCAGCGGAAGCGACGGTTCGAAGAGACCCCGGAGCCGGTCGGAGGGCCGAGCGTCGAGGCCGATCCCACCACCGCCCCTCCGGGAGAGCGGTTCGTCATCCAGCAGCACCATGCCACGCGGCTCCACCTCGACCTGCGCCTCGAGATGCGCAACGGGCCCACCCCTGTCCTGGTCTCCTGGGCGGTCCCCAGGGGACTTCCGAGGAGGCGGGGTGAACGCTCCCTGGCGATCCACACCGAGGACCACCCGATCGAGTACGGCACCTTCTCGGGAACGATCCCCGAGGGGAACTACGGGGCGGGGGAGGTTCGGATCTTCGACGCCGGCCGGTACGAGATCCTGGAGCGGACCTCCGATCGGCTGACCGTCCGGCTGGGCGGCGAGCGGGCGCAGGGGGTCTACCACCTGGTGAGGACCGGTGAGGAACGAGGGAAGGAGCAGTGGCTGGTGATCCTCAAGGAGGACGAGCGGCCCCAGCGACAGCCTCCACCGCCGCCGCGGCCGATGCTCGCCACCCTGGTGGAGGAGCCCTTCGACGACCCGGAGTGGGCCTTCGAGCCCAAGTGGGATGGGATCCGGGCCATCGCCGTTTGCAACGAGGAGACGGCGCTCGTGTCGCGCAACCGCAAGGACATCACCGCCGCCTACCCGGAGCTGCACTCCCTCCACCAGCAGCTGGTGGCGCTGGAGGCGATGGTGGACGGAGAGATCATCGCCCTGGAGGGAGGGGTACCATCGTTCGAGCTGCTGCAGGGCCGGATGCACGTTCGCGGTCCGCGCGAGGTGGAGCGCCTCTCTCGGATCATCCCGGTCACCTACATGGCCTTCGACCTCCTCTACCTCGATGGGCGCGACCTCACTCGGCGACCGTTCGACGAACGGCGGGGGCTCCTCGAGGAGACCGTGGTCCCCTCGGACGTCGTGCAGGTGTCCCCGGTGGTGGCGGGCGAGGGACGGGCGCTCTTCGCCGCCGCCGCCGCCCGCTCGCTGGAGGGAGTGGTGGCCAAGCGCCGCTCTTCTCGCTACGAGTCTGGGAAGCGGTCCTCGTCCTGGAGGAAGGTGAAGACCACCGCCGAGGCCGACCTGGTGGTGGTGGGGTGGACCGAGGGCGAGGGGCGGCGGGCGGGGGGGCTGGGCGCCCTGACCCTGGCGGCGTTCCAGGACGGCGTCCTCAGGCACGTGGGGAACGTGGGGACCGGCTTCACCGAGCAGACGCTTCGGATGCTCGAGGAAGAGCTGCGGCCGCTGGCCGTCGCCGAGCCCCCGGTCCCCAAGGAGGCCCTCCGGGACAAGCCGGAGCTGCGGAGGGTCCACTGGGTGGAGCCTCGCCTGGTGGCGTCGGTCGAGTTCAGGCAGCTCACCTCGGACGGCAAGTTGCGAGCGCCTTCCTTTCGGGGGCTGCGTGAGGACAAGGACCCCGCCGAGTGCACATTCGAGGAGCTGCAACGGGTGGCGGAGCGGTCGGCGTAGCGATTTCCACCAGCGGGACCTGCCCTCGCTAAACTACATGCTTGTAGTTTTGGAGGAAGCGTGGCCGAGCTTCTCAAAGCCGAGATCTGCCTGAGGTGCGACACCTGCGGCCGGCAGCTGCGCGCCACCCTGCAGGATGTGAGGCGGCGACGGACGGTGCACTGTCCGGCCGGCCACCGGACGGAGCTCGGCCTGAGCGACGACTGGTTGCGCCCACAAGAGCAGTTGCCTTCGACCGCCCCCCGCTGATCTGTCAGCTCGTCTCCTCGAGGAGTCTCTCCCGCAGCACCTCGACCGCCTCCTCGGCGGAGGCCACGCAGACCACCAGCCCGTCGGTCTGCAGCCGCTCCCGCAGCAGCGGCACCAGCTCCCCCCACAGCTCCCCCACCGCCACCACCGGCTTGGGCGACTGGCGGCTGAACGGGGCCACGTAAGCCAGGTTCCAGGCCACCATCAGCTCGGTGAGGGTGCCGATCGAGCCGGGGAGGGCGACGGCCGCCGCCGCCACGTCGGTGAGCTCGTGAATGCGCTCCGCCAGGCTGGCGGCACGCCGTTCCTCGGTGATGTGGGGGTTGGCCCCCGAGCGGTCGGGGAAGACGGTGGGCACCGTCACCCCGATCACCTGGCCCCCTGCCTCTCCGGCTCCCTCCGACACCGCCTCCATCAAGCCGCCGTAGCCGCCGGTAGCCACCGAGAAGCCGGCTTGGGCCAGCCGGCGCCCCAGCCGGCGCCCCTCCTGGTAGTCCCAGTCGCCCGGATGGGCGGCGGAGGAACCGAAAACGGCCACCACCGGCATGCTCGGAGTGTAGGAGTGGGCCGGTGTGCGGCCGGGCCCGGGGCCGCGTAGCATCCAGCGCCTGACCAAAGGAAGGGGTCCTTTTGTTCGAGTATGCGCAGGCGGCGGTGGAAGGTGCCCTGGCGGCGGGAGCCCGCTATGCCGATGCCCGCGCCATGACCTCGCGCGAAGAGCGGCTGTCGGCGCTCAACCAGGTGATCGAAGGCCTGGACCGCTCCGAGCAGGCCGGGGTGGGGGTGCGAGCCCTGATCGGTTCCTCGTGGGGGTTCTTCGCCACCGAGGAGACGGGGGAGCAGGCCGCCCGCCGGGCCGGAGAGCGCGCCGCCCTCATCGCCCAAGCCTCGGCCATGGTCTCCGGACCGGACCTCGAGCTGGCCGACGTGCCGGTGCGGGAGGACCGCTACGAGACCCCCCACGACGAGCATCCGTTCTCGGTCCCCATCTCCGAGAAGGGGGATCTGCTGGTGGGGGTCACCAAGACCATGCAGGAGGTCAAGGGCATCGACCTGGCCCAGGCCTCACTGGGCTTCTGGGACACCGAGAAGTGGTTCGTCTCCAGCCAGGGCCACCGCCTCTACCAGCACCTGGTGGAATCGGGTGGGGAGATGAGCGCCACGGCGGTGGGGGAAGCCGAGACCCAGCGGCGCTCCTATCCCCAGTCCTTTGGGCAATACGAGACGGGTGGCTACGAGGTGATCCGCCGCTTCGACCTGCCCGGCAATGCGGGAAGGATCGCCGAAGAGGCGTCCGCACTGCTGCAGGCCCCCGAATGCCCGGAGGGGACCAGCGACCTGATCCTCGAGTCCAGCCAGCTCGCCCTGCAGATCCACGAGTCGGTGGGTCACGCCATCGAGCTGGACCGTATCCTCGGCTGGGAGGCGGCCTTCGCCGGCACTTCATTCCTGGAGCTCGAGGAGCTGGGCCGCCTGCAGTACGGCTCGCCGCTCATGAACATCACCGCCGACGCCACCCTCCCAGGGGCGCTGGGCACCTTCGGCTACGACGACGAGGGTACCCCCGCCCAACCGGTGCACATCGTCAAGGAGGGCATCTGGGTGGGGGTGCTCTCAGGGCGAGACTCGGCGGCCATCGCCGGCCTGCCCCCCGGAGGCATGGTGCGCGGGGACGGCTACAACCGCCTCCCCATGGTCCGGATGACCAACGTCGGCCTGCTCCCCGGAGACTCCTCCCTGGACGAGATGATCGCCGACACCAAGGACGGCATCTACATGTCCACCAACCGCTCCTGGTCGATCGACGACAAGCGCCTCAACTTCCAGTTCGGGTGTGAGATCGCCTGGGAGGTGCGGGACGGCAAGCGGGGGCGCATGCTGCGCAACCCCACCTACACCGGCATCACTCCCCGCTTCTGGGGGAGCCTCGACAAGCTGGCGGGCGAGCAGGAGTGGGTGTTTTGGGGGACCCCCAACTGCGGGAAGGGTCAGCCGATGCAGGTGGGCCACACCGGGCATCCTGCCTCCCCGGCCCGCTTCCGCCGGGTGCGGGTGGGGGTGCGGGGATGAGCAGGTACCTGGACCTGTGCGACCGTGTGCTGGAGCTGGTGGACGACCGGGCGGAGGCGCAGGTGACGGTGTCAGGGGGGCGTTCGGCCCTGACCCGCTTCGCCAACTCCTTCATTCACCAGAACGTGGGCGAGGACCAGCTGACGGTGGCCGTCAAGGTGGTGGTGGACGGGCGGGTGGCCTCCGCCACCACCACTCATGACGACCACGAAGCCCTGCGCCGGCTGGTGGACGACACCCTCGAGGCGGCCCGCCTGCGTCCAGTCGACCCGGACTGGGCAGGGCTGGCCCCTCCCGCCGAGGTGCTCTCAGTCGAGCATTACGACGAGGCGACCGCCTCCGCCTCTCCCGAAGACCGGGCGGTGCTGGTGGCAGAGTTCGTGCAGCGGGGCGACGGGATGAGAGCGGCCGGCTACTGCGACACCGAGGCGGGCGTGGCGGCCTTCGCCAACTCGGCAGGTCAGCGACTGGAGGGACGTAGCACCCGGGCCACCTTGGACGGGATCCACCAGACGGCGAGCTCGGCCGGGTCGGCTCACCAGACCGCGCTGCGGCTGGGGGAGCTGGACGCCGAGGCGGCCGGGGAGCGGGCCGCCGACAAGGCGCGCCGGTCCGAGGAAGGGATCGACCTGGAGCCGGGCCACTACGAGGTGGTGCTGGAGCCGGAGTGCACCGCCACCATCGCCGTCTTCCTCAGCTTCTACGGGTTCAACGGCAAGCCCTTCGTGGAGGGGCAGTCCTTCGTCCGCCTCGGCGAGCAGCAGTTCGACCGCTCGATCGACATCTGGGACGACGTCGCGGAGCCCCGGGCGTTGGGGGTCCCCTTTGACGCCGAGGGGACGCCGAAGCGGAGGGTCGATTTCGTCTCCCGGGGCGTGACGACGTCGCTCGCCCACGACCGGCGCACGGCCGGCAAGATGGACGCCGAGAGCACCGGACACGCCATCCCGGGAGGGGAGGTGTGGGGGGCCTTCCCCAGCAACCTGTTCTTCGGGACCGGCAATCGTACCCTGGAGGAGATGATCGCCGAGGTGGAGCGGGGGCTGTTGGTGACCACCTTCAACTACTGCCGGGTGCTCGATCCCAAGACCCAGGTGATCACCGGACTCACCCGCAACGGCACCTTCCTCATCGAGCGGGGTGAGGTGACCAGGGGCGTCAAGAACCTGCGCTTCACGCAGTCCTTGCTGGAGGCGCTGGGGAAGGGGAAGGTGCTGGGGATCGGCTCGCAGTCGCGCTTCGCCGACTCCGAGTTCGGGGCCGGCTACGTGGTGGCCCCGGCCCTGCACCTGGCGGAGTGGAACTTCACGGGAGGCGCCCAGGGGTAAGTAAGGTGCCTCGATGGCCATCGAGGACCCCCTCTGGCCCCGGGCCGACGCCTGGCTGAGCCGCGGCGACCCCGACCCGGCCCTGGTAGTGGCCGGAGTGCCCTCCTCGGCGGGCTCCCTGTCGCCTTCCCAGGCCTGGTGCACCCCTCCGCGTCTGCGGAAGGTGCTGGAGCGCTTCTCGACCTTTCAGGGCGAGCACCAGGTGGACCTCTCCGTGCTTGCGGTGAGCGATGCCGGCGATTGGGGGGTGGACGGCCTGGACCTCGAGGCCTCTCAGGCGGCCATCGAACGCCAGGCCCGCTCACTGCGCCGGGGACCGGTGCACGCCTTCCTGGGAGGAGACAACGCCATCACCCGTCCCCTGGCGCGCGGCCTGGCCGGCGGGCGGCTCTCGGAGGTAGGCCTGATCACCCTCGACGCCCACCACGACGTGCGGGTGCTGGACTACGGCCCCACCAACGGCACCCCCATCCGGGGGCTGCTGGAAGACGGGCTCCTCGACGGCCGGGTGGTGCAGGTGGGCATCCACTCGTTCGCCAACTCCAAGGAGTACCGCCGCTACTGCGAGGACCACGGCATCCGGGTGGTGACCATGGAGGAGGTCGAGCGAGAGGGGTTGCGGCAGGTGATGGCCGAGGCCCTGGCATGGCTCGCCGAGCGCTGCGGCTGGATCTACGTCGACTTCGACCTCGACGTGCTCGACCGGGCCTTCGCTCCCGCTTGCCCAGGGGCCCGTCCCGGTGGCATGGAGCCCCGGCAGCTGGCGCTGGCCGCCTGGTTGTGTGGGAGCCACCGCAAGGTGCAAGCAGCCGACTTCGTAGAGGTGGACGCCGCGGCCGACTTCGGAGATCAGACGCTCATGAACCTGGCCACCACCTTCCTCTCCTTCGCGGCGGGGGTGGCGGGGCGGAGGGAGGGGAATGCGTGAGCGATTGGTGATCGATGGCCGGGCGCTGGACCCGGAACAGGTGGTGGCGGTGGCGCAGGGCCGGGCCGAGGCGGTGCCCGCCCCGGACCTGGCCGAGCGGATGGCGCCCGCCCGCCAGCTGGTGGAGCGCATGTGGAGTGGGGGAGAGGTGGTCTACGGGGTGACTACAGGATTCGGCGCCCTGGTCGACCAGCGGATCCCCCTCGAGGAGAGCCGTTCTCTTCAGGTGGCGCTGCTGCGCAGCCACGCCGCCGGAGTGGGCCAGCCGCTGCCCGATCCGTTGGTGCGGGCCATGCTGCTGCTGCGAGCGCGCACCCTGGCTCAGGGCCACTCGGGCGTGCGCCCCCTGCTGGTGGAGCGCTATCTGGAGCTCTTACGCCGGGACCTGCTGCCGGTGGTGCCCGAGCAGGGATCGGTGGGCGCCTCCGGTGACCTGGCCCAGTTCGCCCACCTGGCCCTCCCCCTGATCGGCGAGGGACGCCTCAAGGACGGTGGTCAGGCCCTCCCCGCCGCCGGAGCGCTGCGGCGCCACGGCTTGGAGCCCATCGAGCTGGAGGCCAAGGAGGGCCTGAGCCTCCTCAACGGGACGGAGGGCATGCTGGCCTACGGCGTCCTCGGCCTCCACCGGGCCCTTCGCCTGGCGCGGGCCACCGACGTGGCCTGTGCGCTGTCGGTGGAGGCGCTGCTGGCCACCGACCGCGCCTACCAACCGGAGGTCCACCGGCTGCGGCCGCATCCCGGGCAGCTCGCCTCGGCCGGGAACCTGGCCCGCCTGCTGGAGGGCTCGGAGATCGTGGCCAGCCACCGCCACGACCCCCATGCCGTGCAGGACGCATACAGCCTGCGCTGCGCCCCCCAGGTGCACGGCGCCAGCCGGGACGTGCTGGCCTTCTGTGAGCAGGTGTTTCGCCGGGAGCTGGGCTCGGTGGTCGACAACCCCATTGTGCTTCCCCAGGCCGGAGAGGTGCTCTCGGCCGGCAACTTCCACGGGCAGCCGCTCGCCTTCGCCCTCGACTTCATGGCGGTGGCCTCGACGGGGCTCGCCGGCATCTCCGAGCGGCGCACCGACCGCATCCTCGACCCGCTGCGGTCCTCGGGGCTGTCTGCTTTCCTGGCCGCCCGCCCGGGCCTCAACAGCGGCTACATGCTCGCCCAATACACGGCCGCCGCCCTGGTGGCGGAGAGCCGGGTGCTGTGCCATCCGTCCAGCGTGGGCAGTATTCCCACCTCAGGCAGCCAGGAGGACCACGTGTCGATGGGCTGGGGGTCGGGGCGCAAGATGTGGCAGGTGTTGGCCAATGTGGCGCGAGTGGTGGCGGTGGAAGTGATCTGCGCCGTGGAGGGGATCGAGCAGCGCGCCTTCCGGCCCGCCCCCGGCACGGCGGCTGCCGTTCGGGTGGTGCGCTCGGCGGTGCCCCCCCTGAAGGACGACCGCGTGCCGGCGGGTGACATGGAAGCCGCGGCGGTCTTGATCGAGGACGGGTCCTTGGTCGAGGCCGTCGAGGAAGCGATCGGCCCGCTGGAGTAGGGCCCACTGGAGTAGGGTCGATTTGATGGCTCACACCGTGCGCGCCCCCCGCGGGTCGCAGCTTCACACCAGGGGCTGGCTGCAGGAGGCTGCCCTGCGCTGCTTGATGAACAATCTCGACCCCGAGGTGGCGGAGAACCCCGACGAGCTGGTGGTGTATGGGGGGCGGGGCAAGGCGGCCCGTAGCTGGGAGGCCTTCTCCGCCCTCGTCCGCTGCCTGGAGCAGCTTCGGGGAGACGAGACCCTGCTGGTGCAGTCGGGCAAGCCGGTGGGGATCTTCACCACCCATCCCATGGCCCCCCGGGTGCTCATCGCCAACAGCCTCCTGGTGCCCGAGTGGGCCACCTGGGAGCACTTCTGGGAGCTGGAGGAGGCCGGGTTGATGATGTACGGGCAGATGACGGCCGGCTCCTGGATCTACATCGGCACCCAGGGCATCTTGCAGGGCACCTACCAGACCTTCGCCGCCATCGCCGAGCAGCGCTTCGGTGGCACCCTGCGGGGCACCCTCACCCTGACCGCCGGTCTGGGAGGCATGGGAGGTGCCCAGCCTCTGGCCATCACCATGAACGAGGGGGTGGCATTGGTGGTGGAAGTGGACCCGGGTCGCATCGGGCGGCGCTTGCAGAGCGGTTACCTGGACGAGGCGGCCGGCTCGCTGGAAGAAGGCCTGGGGCGCGCCCTCCAGGCCAAGCGGGAGGGAAGGCCGCTCTCGGTGGGCGTGGCCGGCAACGCCGCCCAGGTCTTCCCGAACCTTCTGCAGCGAGGTGTGGAGGTCGACATCGTCACCGACCAGACCTCGGCCCACGACCCACTCAACGGCTACATCCCCAGCGGTCGCACCGTGGAGGAGGCGGAGCGGCTGCGTCACAAGGACGCCCAACGCTACGTGGAGGAGGCCCGCTCCTCGATGGCCGAGCACTGCCGGGCGATGGTGGGCTTCCAGAAGATGGGCGCCGAGGTGTTCGACTATGGCAACAACCTGCGGGGAGAGGCGCGCCGGGGGGGCTTCGAGGACGCCTTCGCCTACCCCGGGTTCGTGCCCGCCTACCTGCGGCCGCTCTTCTGTGAGGGAAAGGGGCCCTTCCGCTGGGTGGCCCTGTCTGGTGAGCCGGCCGATATCGCCGCCACCGACCGGGCGGTGGCGAGGCTCTTCCCCGAGGACCGATCCCTGCACCGTTGGTTGGAGCTGGCCACCGACCGGGTGGGCTTCCAGGGCCTGCCGGCGCGGATCTGCTGGCTGGGCTACGGGGAGCGCCACCGGGCGGGCCTGGCGTTCAACGAGCTGGTCCGGTCCGGTGAGGTGAAGGCCCCCATCGTGATCGGGCGCGACCACCTGGACGCCGGGTCGGTGGCGTCGCCGTACCGGGAGACGGAGTCGATGGCCGACGGCTCCGACGCGGTGGCCGACTGGCCGATCCTCAACGCCTTGCTCAATACGGCTTCGGGGGCCGCCTGGGTGGCGGTGCACCACGGGGGCGGCGTGGGCATGGGTAAGTCGATTCACGCCGGGGCGCAGGTGGTGGCCGAGGGCACCGAAGAGGCCGCCCGCCGCCTGGAGCTGGTGCTGACCAACGACCCGGGCACCGGCGTGATGCGGCACGCCGACGCCGGCTACGACCGGGCGCGGGAGGTGGCCCGCGAGCGGGGCCTGCACCTGCCGGTGCCGTAGCCGGGCCGGCTGGCGGATGAACCATCGGCCCTTCTTCGCCCACCAGCCCCCCATCATGACCGGCCATCGGGGAGGGGCCGGGTTGTGGCCGGAGAACACCCTGCCCTCCTTCCGCGGGGCCGTGCAGCTCGGCTGCCGATACCTGGAGACCGATCTGCACGCAACGCGGGACGGGGTGCTGGTGTGCCTTCACGACGACAGCCTGGACCGCACCACCAACGGGCGCGGCCTGGTGTGGGAGCAGGAGTGGGCGGCCGTCGAGGCCCTGGACGCCGGCTACTGGTTCGCCCCTGAAGACGGCTATCCCTGGCGGGGCCGGGGGGCCGGGGTGCCGCGGCTGGAGGAGGTGCTTGGAGAGCTTCCCGGCGTCTTCATGACCCTCGAGCTCAAGCAGGACGGCATCGAGGAGCTGCTGGTCGGGGCGGTGGACGAGCTCGACGCCTGGGACCGGGTGCTGGTGGGCTCCTTCCACGACGAGCGCTTGAGGAGGGTGAGGCGCCTGAGCGGCGGGCGGGTGGCCACTTCCGCCGGGCAGCGGGAAGTGTTCTACGTCTGGGCCGCCTCGAGGATGGGCGTCGCCCTGCCCAGCGCCTCCGACGCCCTACAGGTGCCCGTTCGACGGGGCAGGATCAGGCTGGTGGATGGCCGGCTCGTGGACGCCGCCCACCGCTCCGGCAAGCAGGTCCACGTGTGGACCGTCAACGCCCCCGCCGAGATGCATCAGCTCCTCGACCTGGGAGTCGACGGGTTGATCACCGACCGCCCCGACATCCTCCAGCGGGTGCTGGCAGAGCGCCCGCTTCGCTCGTTTCCCTGACCTGAGCCGGACCTGGGCCTAGCGCACCTTCTGCGCTCCTGCATGTCCTCAAGGTACTGAGACTTGACACGGCATCGTTTTGACATCATTATGATGTCACAACCAGAAGAAGAGAGGAGAGGTATGTACTACGCCAGCTCGAGCGCCGCTCTGGCCCTGCACGAAGAGCATTCCCGCCGCTTGCGGGCATGCTGGAGACCAGCACGACGCGATGCCACCGACCCAAGGAGGTACCCCATGGACGCCACCACCGCCCTGGCCAGGTTCGAGGCCGCCATCATCAACCAGCTGATGGTGGCCGGGTCCGACCCGGCGGTGGAGTCGGCCGCCCAGTCGCTGCTGAACGCTCTCACCCCGGCCGCCCGACAGCTCGCCCTGGAGATGGCAGATCAGGCAGCCTCCGAGGTAGCCGCCCAGCTCCCCGACCATCAGGTCGAGGTGGTGTTGCGGGAGGGCGAGCCGGTGCTGAGCGTGCGGCCTCGCGGGGGGGAGGGGCTGGTGGCGGGCGGCGAAGACTACGAGGCTCGCATCACCCTGCGCCTTCCGCCCAGCCTCAAGGGCCTGGTCGAGGAGGCGGCGGGATCGAGCGGCGACTCGGTGAATACCTGGGTGGTCAAGGCCCTCTCTACTATGGCCGGCCGCCGTGGCCGCCCTGGGCGCCGGCTGCGGGGAACCGTGCAGACGTGAACGGGGAACGCCACGAGTCCTTCTCGGTCGGCGACCATCCTCGCGTCGAGGTCCGCCTGGCCTCCGGCCGGGTGAGGGTCCTGCCCGGGGCCGACGGACGGGTGGAGGCGACGGTGGTGGGGCGGCAGGCCGAGGACTTCGTCATCGAGCAGTTCGGCCAGCGCATCTCCCTGTACGCCCCTGAGGGACCGCTGCCCCGGTGGGGCTCCTTCGATGTGACGGTGACCGTCCCGCCCGGATCCGCCCTGGAGGCCAGGACCGCTTCCGCCGACCTGGACGTCGAGGCGCCGCTCGGGGAGCTCTCGGCCCACCTCGCCTCCGGCCAGGTGCAGGCGGGAGACGTCGACGGTGAGGCCCGGGTGAGGTCGGCCTCCGGAGATGTGCGGCTGGGAACGGTCATGGGCAGCCTGCAAGTGACGACGGCTTCCGGGGACGTCAGCCTGGAGGGGGTCCGAGCCCGCGCCTCGCTGCAGACCGCCTCGGGCGACCTTCGGGTGGGTGTCGCCCTCGATGAGCTGGAGGTGCGGACCGCCAGCGGAGACGTCAACGTGGACCACTTCGCCGGTCACCACCTGGACTGCAAGAGCATCTCCGGCGACGTGGTGGTCGGCCTGGCGCCGGGAAGGACCTTGGACGTCGACCTGACCACGCTCTCGGGGGACATCCGCAACGAGTTTCCGATGGCCCCGGAGGCGTCGACTGGAAGCGGGACGGCTCGAGTGGGCGTGAAGACGGTGTCGGGCGACATCCGCCTCCGGCCGGCCAGAGCGTCCTGAAGCGAGCCGGCGGCCCTACGCCTCTAGGCGGGTGCCGGGAGGCGGAGGAGGAGCCGTCGTTCGGCTGCTCGGACCGGCACGGCTGCCTCGGGCGGCGGAAGCGAGGGCAGGCGACGTCGGGCCCGAAGGAGAGCGAAAGCCACGAGGCCACCCGCCAGGGCGACGGCCGCCGCCCCCGAGATGATCGGCACCGGCTTGGGGAGGGCCGACAGGCGGGTGCGGATGGTGACCGGTCGCTTGAACTCCAGGACCTCCCAGCCGCGCTGCTCGGCCAGCCGCCGCAGGGCCCGGTCGGGGTTGACGGCCACGGGGTGGCCGACGGCGTCGAGCATGGGCAGGTCGGTGATGCCGTCCGAGTAGGCGAAGGAGTCCGGGAGGGAGACGATGCCCTCCTCGGCCAGGGCTCGCATCGCCTCCGACTTGCCGGGGCCGTAGGCGTAGAAGTCCAGCTCGCCCGTGTAGCGTCCCTGGTCGTCCAGGGTGGACCGGGTGGCGATCACGTCCTCCACTCCCAGGTAGCGGGCCAGCGGCCTCACCACCTCCTCGGGAGCCGCCGAGATGATGTACACGGGCCGCCCGTCGCGCTGGTGCTCGCCCATCAGCTTGAGCGCCTCGGCGTACACCAAGGGCGCCACCACCTCGTCGACCGTCTCTCGCACCAGTTCCTCGATCCTCTCCTTCTCCCAGCCCTTGGCCAGGGTGAGGATGGCTGAGCGAACCCTCTCCATGCGCTTCTCGTCGGCACCCACCAGCATGTAGAGGAGCTGGGCGACGATGAAGCGGATCAGCGAGCGGCGGTCCAGCATCCCGGCCCGGTAGAAGGGCCGGCCGAACGCCAGGGTGGACGAGCGAGCGACCACCGTCTTGTCCAGGTCGAAGAAGGCGGCGCCTTTGGCTTCCGGGGCAGGGTCTGGCGGGTGTGAACCAGGGGCCACGGGAGGAATTGTACGAAGGTCGGGTGGGAGGCCGGCCTTCCTGCTGGTCGCCGAGGCTTCGCCATGGCTACATTGGCCTCATCGATCCTTAGGGGAGAAACGGGGGGAGGACCCATGTGCCTTTCGCACACCGCCGAGATCGTCCGACAGCGCGCCGCCGGCCTCGAGATGCCTCGCTTGGACCGCCGCTCCTTCCTGAAGGGGGGAGCCGGCCTGGCTCTGGGCGCCACCCTGTGGCCTTCTGCGGCCCTTGCCGACACCGAAGTGGCCGGGAGTCCGCTGCCGGTCCGCCGCCTACAGGACCTCACCCACACCTTCCGGGTGGACTTCCCGGTGTTCACCGACGGCGAGGAGCCGACCAGGCGAACGGTGGTCACCATCGAGGACGACGGCTACTACCTGCAGGAGTGGACCTTCTACGAGCACACGGCAACCCACCTGGATGCCCCCGGCCACTTCGTTCCCGGAGGCCGGCTGGCACCGCAGATCGATCCTCGTGAGCTGCTGGTCCCGGCCGTCGTGGTCGACATCTCCGACAAGGCGCGCGCCAATCCCGACGCGCAGGTCACGGTGGCCGACCTGCGCACGTTCGAGCGCCGGCACGGCGCCATCCCGCGGCGCGCGCTGGTGTGCATGTACTCGGGATGGGAGGTGAGGGCCGACGACGAACAGGCGTACCGGGGCACCGACGAAAGCGGCGTGTACCACTTCCCGGGCTTCAGTGTGGAAGCGGTCGAGTGGCTGCTGGAGCGTCGCCGCATCACCGGTATCGGTGTTGACACGCTCAGCCTGGACTATGGGCTCTCGCAGACCTTCCAGGTCCACGTGACGCTGCTGGGCGCCGACAAGTACGGGCTGGAGAACCTGGCCAACCTGGCCCACATACCGCCCCGCGGCTCCTGGGCCTTCGTCGGCCTCGTTCCCTGGGAGGAGGGCTCGGGCGGTCCCTGCCGCGTCATCGCCGGCTGGTGACGCCAAGAAGGTCGCTTCACCTCTCTGAGGGCCGGGGCAGTGGATGAGCGGTCGTCTTCACGTCCTGCACCCACTCCTTTCCGTGCTGTTGTGCGGGACCCTGGTCTCCGGATCCCTGCCGCAGAGGCCGGAAGCGACGGTGGCCGGCCAGGTACCTCCTGCCCCCTCACAGGAGGCAGAGACCTCCTTCGAGCTTCCCCGTATCGAGCCCGGTGAGCTTGCCCTCCTCCGCCCGCAGCCGCCTCCCTGTGTCCCTCATGAGAGCCTGGAGGCGCTCCCCGTCCAGCCGGTTCCCGCCCCTCTGCGGGCGCTGGTGGGTGAGGGGGTGGCCGACGGGCGCTTGGATGGCGTCTTCCTGGGCCTCTCGGTATGGGTGGAGGGTTACGGCGTGGTCGCCCGTCGCCATCAGGACCGGCCATTGCTGCCGGCCAGCAATCAGAAGGTCCTCATCGCCATGGGAGTGCTGGCCACACTCCCAGAGGAGGCCAGGCTGGTCACCAAGGTCGTGGGGGAGGGCCGGGTGGCCGGCTCGCAGCTTCAGGGAGACCTGGTCCTCGTCGGGGGCGGCGACCCCACCCTGACCGCCAGCGGCTCCCATTCGCTCGCGACCCTGGCCGGTCGGGTACGGGGGGCGGGCATCGAGGAGGTGGGCGGCAGGCTGGTGGTGGACGAGACCCGCTACGACTCTCGCCGCAGGGCGCCGGGTTGGCTCGACTTCCACGTCCCCGCCCATATCGGCCCGCTGTCGGCCATAACGGTGAGCGGCAACCAGTACCGAAGTGACGACCCCTTCCTGGCGGATCCGGCCACCGCGGCTGGAGAGCTGTTCCGTGAGGCTCTGGCACGCGAGGGGGTGGCGGTCAAGGGGCCGGTGGCGCGCCGTGCTGCTGCACCCGGCTCCCGCCTTATCGGGTTCTTGCAATCGCCGCCGGTCACCGAGCTCGTCCGGCGGATGCTCACCGAGAGCGACAACACCATCGCCGAGCTGCTCACTAAGGAGGTCGGCTACGTGCGGACGGGGGTGGGATCCACCCAGGCCGGCCTTCATTCCATCACCGGCGCCTTGCGGCGGAAGCTGTGCGTGCCGCTGGTTGGCACCTCGGGGGACGGCTCCGGACTCAGCCGCCAGAACCGACGCTCGGCCCGCGAGTGGCGGACGCTCCTGCAGGCCGCCCAGGCCGCCCCCTGGTGGCAGCGCTTCTCCGACTCGCTGCCGGTGGCGGGCAAGACCGGCACGCTGGCCTCCCGCTTCCTCGGGACCGCCGCCGCCGGCAACCTGAGGGCCAAGACGGGGACCATCCGGGTGGGGCGGGCGCTCTCCGGCTCCTTCATCACATCAGATGGGCGCACGGTGTTCTTCTCCGCCATCGTCAACGGCCGCAATACTGGTTCGGCCATGCATGCCGTCGACGAGCTGCTGGCCGAGCTGGCGGCCCACTCTGGAATGAAGTAACCCCCGACGAGGGGCTTGTCGCCGGCTGCTCACCGGCGTACGGTGCGCGGGCCTGACAATCGAGGTTCGCATGCCGGCTCTTTGCATCTGGACGCCGGAGGACGGATTGCTGGCCGCCGTGGCCCCGTTGGGGCTGGCGGCGGCGGCCGGAACCGCGCTGGTGGTGGACCTCGACCCCCATGGGCCCCGGTACCCGGGAGCCGGCTCACTGGCCGACCTGGTCGGGGAGGGCCCCCGTCGCTCCGACCTGGCGCCCTCCCGGGCAGGGCTGGCGGTGCTGCGCAACGGTGGCATCGCCCTCCAGGAGGCCCTGGAGGTGGTGACCGCCTTGATGGAGGGCTGGCCACAGGTGGTGCTGCGGCTTCCCTGTCGGCCTGCCCCGGACCAACCAGCCGTCCCCCTCGTGCAGGTGCACCCCCTTCTCCCCGGTGCCCTGTACCCGAAAGTGGACGACGCTGCCGTCTACCAGCAGGCCGGGTTTCGGGTGCCTCCTCCAGGTCCCGGACCGGTGCTGCCGGTGCCGAAGGCTTCCACGGTAGCGGCCCTGCTGTCCGGCGTCCTGGGCCGACGCGAACGGTGGGTACGGGCTTGGGCTGATGTGTGGAGATGGCCGTGGCGCTGAGCGACCGGGTGGCTCGTCGGTTGGTGGAGTCGCAAGTTCCTCTGGAGCCAGGCCCCCTCACCGCCGCCGCCCAGGCGCTACTGCGGGAGGAGGCGCCCCTGGCCGGTCCCGAGGCCGTGCAGGAGGTGCTCGACGTACTGGTGGGCCTCGGCCCGCTGGAGAAGCTGCTGCGCGACGCCCGCGTCTCGGACGTGCTGGTCAACGCGCCCGACGAGGTGTGGGTGGAGCGCAACGGGGTGCTGGAGCGCTCAGGGGTGGGATTCCCCCATGCTGAGGCGGTGGTGGCGGCCGTGGAGCGGGTCATCGCTCCGCTCGGGCTGCGCCTCGATGGGGCTGCTCCTGCGGTCGAGGCCCGGCTTCCCGATGGCTCCCGGCTCTGCGCGGTCATCCCTCCCATCGCCGTCGACGGCCCCGTGGTGGCGGTCCGCCGCTTCACGCAAGCGGTGGTCGACCTGGAGGCGCTGGTGGGGGCGGAGGCCCTGCGGCCGGAGGGTGCCCACCTGCTGCGCGAGGCGGTGCGAGGGCGGCGCAACCTACTGGTGAGCGGTGGCGCCGGGACGGGCAAGACCACTCTCCTCAACTTGCTCTCCGGCGAGATCCCTCCACAGGAGCGGGTGGTGACGGTTGAGGACGCCGCCGAGCTCAGCTTGTCCGGCCACGTGGTCCGCTTGGAGGCGCGCCCGGCCAACGCCGAAGGGGCCGGGGAGATCACCCTGCAGCAGCTGGTGCGCCACGCTCTGCGACTGCGGCCCGACCGCATCATCCTGGGCGAGGTCCGAGGGGCGGAAGCCCTCGACATGGTGACCGCCTTCAACACCGGCCATGCCGGGTCGATGTGCACCGTCCACTCCAACAGTCCCGAGGAGGCCCTGTGGCGGCTGGAGACGCTGGCCATGGCCGGCGATCGGAGGGTGGGAGAGGAGGCCGTGCGACGGCAGCTGTGGATGGGCCTCGACCTGGTGATCCAGATGGAGCGCAGAGAGGGGGCCCGGCGGGTGGCGACGGTGGCGGAGGTAGAGAGGGACGGCTTGCAGACCGTCTACCCATGCTGACCGCCCTCCTCCTGGCCGGCCTGCTGGCGGGCGGCAGCCATCCCCTGGTGGTGGCGGCGGTGGGCTTGGCGATAGTCCGTCCCGGATGGTTTCTGGTCCTGGCCGCCCTGTGGGCGGCCTACGCCCATTGGCGCTCCGCCCGTGGCCCCTCCTTCCCACTGGGCGCCCTGGGGGGAGAGGCGGCCTTCTTGCAGGGCATGGCCTCCGAGCTGGCCGCCGGAGGGTCGCTGCGCAGCTCGCTGGAGGCGGCCGCCCAGCGAGCCCCGAAGCTGCCCCTCGGCCCGGCGGTTCGCTTGGCCAAAGCGGGCCGGCCGATGGAGGAGGTCGCCCAAGCCCTGCAGCCTGCTCTCTCCCATGACGGTCGCATCACCTGCGCAGCCTTGCGGGTGGCAGCTCTCACCGGAGGCAGGGCGGCGACCATCTTCGGCCGCCTGGCCCTTCGGGCCTTTGAGGGTGACGAGCTGGTCCGCGAGCGGCGGGCATTGACCGCCCAGGCGCGCCTGTCCGCCTGGCTCATCGGAGGGGCGGGCCCGCTGGGTCTGGTGGTCTTGGTGCTCTCCGGGAGAGCTGACGTGCTGCTCAACGGGGGCGGGGTGGGGGCGGCCGTCCTGGTGGTTGGAGCCCTGCTGCAGATCGCCGGCAGTGCCACCGTCTGGTGGATGCTGCGCCGCGCCGAGCGATGAGCCTGCCGACGGCGCTGCTGGCTGGTTGGTTGGCCTTCGCCCTGGCGAGGCGGTGGAGGGCGGTTGGGGAGGTGCAACTCACGGTGGGAGGAGCCGCCGCCCTCCTCGTCTGGCAACCCCTCTTGGGAGCGGCCCTGTCGCTCGGAGCGCTGGCCCTGGTCGGCCGAGCCTGGCTGGCCCGACGCCGGCAGGAGGGTGAGCGGGTCTTGGCCGACCTGGCCGTGATGGGGGAGCTGGTGCTCTTGGGGCTCACCGCCGGGCTGTCGCTCAGCCGCTCGCTGGAGCTGGCCGCCGAGGACCTGGGGCCCGGGCTGGCGGCGGAGGTGCGAGGGGTGCTTCGCCGGGCTCGGCGCATCGGCCTCGGTGCCGCCCTCGGCCAGGCCGAGGGTCATGGGCGGTCACTCTACGTGCGCCTGGCCCGGGCGCAGCTCACCGGGGCGGCCATGGCGGAGGCGGTGGCCGCCTTCGTCCACGAGCAGCGCGACGCCGAGCGCGCCCGCCGCCTGGAGGCGGCCCGGCGCCTGCCAGTGCGTTTGATGATCCCGCTGGCCCTGCTGATGCTGCCCGGTTTCGTGGTGCTCACGGTGGGCCCGGCGGTGCTGACTTCCGTTCGGCGCCTCGTGGAGCCCTTTGGCTAAGCGCTTCCCCCCGCCGTCGGCCGGGCGCCGACCCGACGAAAGGAGCATGGATGCGATTCCATGACGAGGCGGGGCAAGCCACCGCCGAGTACGCCCTGGTGATGGTGGCCGCCGCCGACATCGCTTTGACCCTGATCGTGTGGGCGGCCGGCACCGACCTACTGCCCCAGTACTTCAACACCGTCATGCGCAAGGTGATCGGCGTGGTGCAGGGAGCGTCGGTCGGTTGAGCGAGCGCGGGGCGGCGGCAGTGGAGTTCGCCCTGGTCCTCCCGGCGGTGCTACTGGTGCTGGTCGCCGTGGTGGAGGTGGCCGTGCTGGCCCGCACGCAACTGGAGCTGGTGCAGGCGGCCCGCGAGGGGGCGCGGGAGGCGGCCACCGTTCCCGACCCCAGCCGGACGGTGGCGGCCGTGCAGGCCTCCCTGGGCCCCGAGTTGGGCAAGCGGGCCCGGGTGAACGTCCGGCGCCCGGCGATGGTAGGGGAGCGGGCCGAGGTATCGGTCCGCCTCCCCTATCGGGTGGCGGCCCCGCTGATGGGCGGGCTCTCCCTGCACCTGCAGGCCAGAGCGACCATGAGGGTGGAGCGGTGAGGCCACCCGGCGATAGCGAGCGTGGGTCGGCTTCGGTGGTGATGCTGGCACTGCTGGCGGTGCTGGCCTTGTTGGGGGCGGCCATCGGAGCGGTCGGCCAATATCTGGCGGCACATGTGGAGGCGGCCACCGCCGCCGACGCCGCCGCACTGGCCGCCGCTCCGGTGACCTTCTGGCCGTTTAGAGCGCGGGGGTCTGCGACCGAGGAGGCGGCCCGGTTCGCCGAGGCGAACGGCGCCCGCCTGGTGAGCTGTCGCTGCGCGTTCGACCCCTCCTGGTCTCCTCGCACGGTTGAGGTGGAGGTGGAGCGCCCGGTGGAGCTACTGGTGTTCGGCTCCCATGCCGTGCAAGCGCGCAGCCGTGCCGAGTTCATCCCTGCCCGCCTGCTGGGAGGGGACGTGCAGGCCCTGCTCGCCGAGCCCCGGGTGGTGCTGAGCGGAGGGGCTCGGGACGACCTCGCTTCTGGGGCGGTGGACCCGCGGGTCGTCGCCCTGCTGGGCGAGATCAGCCGGCGCCACTCGATCGAGGTCAACGTGATCGTCAGCGGCCACTCGAAGTACGTGCGCGGGACCAGCCGGGTCTCCAACCACTACTACGGAAGGGCGGTCGACATCTCCAGGGTGGACGGTGAGCCGGTGGGCCCATCGAGCGAGCCGGCCCGACGGCTGGTGACCTGGCTGGCCGAACTGGAGGGCCCGGTGCGGCCCACCGAGGTGGGTAGTCCCTTTGTCGACCTCGCCCACCATGGCGGCTTCTTCACCGACGTCGACCATGGAGCCCACCTCCACATCGGGTACCACGGGTAGGCGCTCTCCTAGGGCCCGCTAGGGGGTACGGCCGGACAGGCATCGAAGCGCCGCCTCCAGCAGGGCGGCCGCCCCCTGCTTGTCCAGCGGGTCGTTGAAGTTGCCGCACTTGGGCGACTGTACGCAGGAGGGGCAGCCGGCCTCACAGGGGCAGGAGCGCACCGCCTCGAGGGTGGCCCGCAGGTGGCGCTCGCCCGCCTGGTAGCCGATGGGGGCGATGCCCGCCCCACCGGGGTAGCCGTCGTAGATGAAGATGGTGCCGGTGCCGGTCTGCGGATGCAGGGCGATCGACAGCCCGCCGATGTCCCAGCGGTCGCAGATGGCGAAGAGGGGCAGCATGGCGATGCCGGCATGCTCGGCGGCATGGAGGGTGCCGGGGACGGCGCCGGCCGACAGCCCGGCCTCCTCGTAGAGGTCATCCGGGATCGTGAACCAGAAGGCCTGCGTCTCGAACCGCACCGGCGGAAGGTCGAGCGCCTCCATGCCCAGGGTGGCCTGGCTGCCGAGCTGCTTGCGCTGATAGCCCACCACGTGGCTCTCCACCCGCACCCGGCCCAGGTGGTGGCCGAGCGCCCCCAGCGCCCCCTGGGCCTCTACTCCGACCACGTCGAGGACCTTCTCCACCTTGGCCTGGGTGTGGTAGTCGACCCGCGCCTCCCGCACACCCACCCGGTGCCGCACCAGGTCCAGCTCCTCCACCAGGTAGGTGTAGCCCTGATGCAGGTAGACCGCCCCGGGATGGGTCTGGCTGAAGGCCCGCATCTCCTCCACCGTGCCCAGCAGCTCCCCAGCCTCCTGGTCGATGATGGAGTAGATGGGCCCCCCAGAGGAGCGGATGTCGATCTCCGGCGCCGGCGCCCGGCGGTGAGACCAGAAGAGCTTGCCACCCCTCAGGCGGAGGTGACCGGCCTGCAGCAGCTGGTTGGCGGCTTCCTCCATGCCCTCGCCCAGGTAGTCGCGGTCGTTGGGGACCAGCGGGAGCTCGTAGGCGGCACACCCCGTGTGAGCGGCCACCACCAGCGGGTTGTCGGGGTTGACCACGGCCGGCTCCGGGGAGCGGGTGAAGATCTCTTGGGGGTGGGACATGAAGTACTGGTCGAGGGCGTCCTCACCTCCCACCAGCACGGCCAGCGAGCGGCCCAGGCGGCGCCCGGCGCGTCCCGCCTGCTGCCAGAGCGAGGAGATGGTCCCCGGATAGGTGTTGATGAGGGCCGCGTCCAGCCCGCCGACGTCGATCCCCAGCTCCAGGGCATCGGTGGCCGTCACGCCCACCAGCTCTCCAGAGAAGAGTGCGGCTTCGATGCGCCGGCGGTCCTCGGGTAGGTAACCGCCCCGGTAGGCGGCTACCCGCTCGGCCCGCTCAGGGTCGAGGCGCTCCTTGGCCCAGCGGTGGATCAGCTCAGTGGCCTTGCGGCTGCGGGAGAAGACGATGGTGTGCAGGTCAGAGCCCACCAAGTCCACGTACAGGTCGGTGGACTCGGCCAGGGAGCTGCGGCGCCTCCCTTCCCTGCGGTCGTCCATCGGAGGGTTCCACAGGATGAAGATGCGCTCTCCCGACGCCGAGTCGTCGCCCTCCACCACCTCGATCGGGAGCCCGGAGAGGCGGGAGGCGAGTTCACCAGGGTTGCCGATGGTGGCCGAGGCGAAGACGAAGGTGGGGTGGGACCCGTAGTGGGCGGCGAGACGCCGGAGCCTACGGAGGACGTGGGCCACGTGGCTCCCGAACATGCCTCGCAGTACATGGAGCTCGTCCACCACCACGTACTGCAGCCGCAGGAAGAAGTCTGCCCAGCGGTCGTGGGAGGGCAGGATGCCGAAGTGGAGCATGTCGGGGTTGGTGAGCACCACGTTGGCGTGCTGTCGCGCCCAGCGCCGGTCTCGGGGGTCGGTGTCGCCGTCATAGGTCACCGGGACCAGCCCGGGGACGCGCAACTCGTGCAGGGCGCGCAGCTGGTCCTGCGCCAGCGCCTTGGTGGGGAAGACCATGAAGGTGCTGCTCTTGGGATCCTGGAGGACCTGCTCGGCGATCGGTACCTGATAGCCGAGCGACTTTCCCGAGGCGGTCCCGGACACGAGAACGGTGTGACGGCCGGCTCGGACGGAGGCGATGCCCCTGGCCTGATGGCGATAGAGCCGGGTGATGCCCCGTTCGGCCAACCGCTGGGCGAGAGCCCCGGGAAGAGGCGGGTCCAGGTCTTCGTAGATGGCCGCCCTATGAGGAATCTCCTCCGACCACACCAGCCGGGATGCCCAGTCGGGATCCTCCGTCCAGGCGTCGACTACGGCCCGTGCGTCCACCAGGAGATGCTACCGACGGCCCGGGCGGTACCATCGCCGCTCATGCGCCGGAACGTCTCTCCTTCGCTGGTGCCCCTTTTCCTCGCCGCCGGGGCGACGCTGCCGGCCATGGGAGTGCGGCTGGGCCTCTTCCGGGCCCCCACCATCGTCGAGGTGCTGTTCTTCGGGGCAGGGATCATGGGGGCGGCCTTCATCCTCACATGGGCGGCCGAGGTCGCCCAGCTGCACATCTCCCAGACGCTGGCCATCGCCGCACTGGCCCTGATCGCCGTCCTGCCGGAGTATGCGGTGGACCTGTACCTGGCCTTCTGCGCCGGGCAGGGCGATGAGGGCTGTGTGCACCTGGCTATCGCCAACATGACCGGGGCCAACCGGCTGCTGATCGGCATCGGCTGGGCGGCGGTGGTGCTGGTCTTCTGGGCGCGATCCGGCCAGCGGAAGGTGGCGCTGCGCATCGAGCAGCGCACGGACGTCGGCTACCTGTTGCTGGCCACCCTGTGGGCCTTCAGCATCCCGGTGCGGGGCCAGCTCTCGCTCATCGACCTGGCGGTGCTCGGGTCTCTCTTCGTTGCCTACGTGATCCGGGCCGCTCGGGAGGAGGTGGAGGAGCCGGAGCTGATTGGGACGGCAGCCTCGCTGGCCTTGCTCCCCCACAGCCGGCGACGGCTGGCCATCGTGGGCCTCTTCCTGTTCGGGGCCACCATCATCTTGTCATCGGCGGAGCCATTCGCCGAGGGGCTGCGCGACATCGGCGAGCAGTTCGGCATCAGCGAGTTCTTCCTCATCCAGTGGCTGGCCCCGCTGGCTTCCGAGGCGCCGGAGATGATCATCGCCATCCTCTTCACGCTGCGGGCCCGGCCCGATGTGGGCCTGGGGGCCTTGATCTCCTCGAAGGTGAACCAGTGGACCTTGCTGGTGGGCACGCTGCCGTTGGTCTTCTCGCTGGCCGGGGCGGGTTTGCTCACCCCGATGCCGCTCGACAGCACCCAGGAGCAGGAGGTCTTCCTCACCGCCGCCCAGTCCATCTTCGCGGTGGCGGTGATCGCCAACCTCTCCATTTCCCGACTCGAGGCCATCGGCCTGCTGTTGCTCTTCTCCGGGCAGTTTGCCATTCAGCACCTGCGAATGGAGTTCGCCGTCGTCTACCTGGTGCTCTTCGCCGGCATGGTGATCTTCAATAGGAGCGTGCGAACCAACCTCGTCGATTCCATGAGGCACGTGCTGGGCCGGGGAGCGCGGGCCGAAGTGTGAGAGTTCCCTAGGGCGGAGGTGACCGCTCGCCGAGCCGGTTGCCGTCGGGGCTGCGAAAGCGCGGCTTGCCCTCCACCATCTGCACCCCGCCGGTCTCAGGTCATCGGCACTTGTGCCCGCCCTACGGCTCCGGCTGGGACTCGAGGACGCCGTCGGCTAGGTCGGCGAACACCTGGTCGGCCCCGTCCCCTATGAACACCACGCTGGCGCTGCCCACCGTTCCCACCGACCCGGGCACGACCACGTTCTCGACCGCCTCCGGCTTCAGCTCGTAGGCACCGGCCGCAAGGGTGAGCAGGGCCTCCGGGCCCAGGTTGGTGGTGGCGTGAGTGGTGAGCGTGGCGAGGTGGGCGGGGAGGTGCGCGATGCCCTGCGAGCGCGCCTTGTCCAACACGGCTTCGATGATGATGCCCTGATGGAGCGAGCGGGTGAAGTCTCCCCCGGGGAGGTGGCGGTTGCGGGCGAATGCCAGGGCGTTCCACCCGTGCAGGTACTGCTCACCCGGATTGAAGCTAGCTCCCGACGATGGGTCGGACATGGCGAAGGGGATCTCCACGTCGATCCCCCCGAAGTCGTTCACCAGGTCCACGAAGCCGGCGAAGCCGGTCAGCAGGTAGCCCTCGAGGGGCAGCCCGCTCAGGCTGCCAACCGTCTGCAAGGTCGCCTCCGGCCCACCGGCGGCCATGATGTTGGTGATCTTGGTGCTGCCTCCCGACGGTGCCTCCACCCAGGAGTCCCGAGGGATGCCCACGATGGCCCCCCGGCCGCTGGGCAGCACCGAGGTGAGGATGTGCAGGCTGTCCGACCGGGAGCTGGGCGGGTCCTGGCCGGGGCGGGCGTCTGAGCCGATCGCCAAGATCATGCGAGGCGACGGGCCGTACCAGGCTCTCTTTCCGAACCTTCCCAGCTTGGCGCCCACCACCCGCCAGCCTCCACCCTCTTCCACCGCTAAGACCACGTCCTTGCCGGCCGTCACCACCCCCACCTGCCCTTTCGGGAGGATCGAGGCAACCGAGGCCTGCCCGTCGACGCGCAGCTGCTCGGCGCCCGGCAAGTCGCGCAGGTGCCTCACCAGACCTTGCGGGAGGGACCGTGGGGGTGGGCCGGCCGGCTTCATCGTCCAGGCGTAGAAGGCGGTGATGACCTCCCGTAGGCCCTGAGGAGCTTCCTGCACCTCGACCTGCAGGGCAGGGATGGTGGTGGTGGTGGAAGGGCGGGTCGTGGTGGTGGGTGAGCCGACCGAGGCCGACGGGTTGCAGGCGGCCAGCACGAAGAGCCCGAAGACGAGGAGAAACGGGCGCAAGCGCATGAACGGGAGACTCTAGACGCCGGGGGGGCGGGGCCTTTGGCACCCGCTCCTAACATGTCCAACGGTGATCGTCCTTCGCTGCTCCCCGCTCCGCTCTCATCTGAGGCGCCGCGAGGCGCCTACCAAAGGCCTCATCGACCGGGAGCCCTGATTGGAGCACGAGGTCGTCGGGAACCTCATCGAGCTGCTGGTCATCCTGGTGGCCGCCAAGGTGGGAGCCGAGCTCCTGACCAGATCCCGCCAGCCGGCCGTCATCGGAGAGCTGGTGATCGGGATGCTGGTGGGGCCGAGCCTGCTGGGCTGGGTGCGACCGGAGGGGATGATCATCACGTTGGCAGAGATCGGCGTGATCCTGCTCCTCTTCGAGGTGGGCCTGGGCACCAAGCTCCGTGAGTTCGCCCGCATCGGCCCGGTGGCCTTCATGGTGGCGGTGATCGGGGTGGTGACACCCTTCGTGCTGGGCTATCTCGCCTCGATGGCCCTCGGCCTGGGCGGGGGCGACCCGGGCGTCGCCATCTTCGTTGGAGCGGCGATGACGGCCACCAGCGTGGGCATCACCGCCCGGGTGTTCAATGACCTGCGCCAGCTCGACTCCGACGAGGCCAAGACCATCATCGGGGCGGCGGTCATCGACGACATCCTGGGATTGCTGATCCTGGCGGTGGTGGTCGGTCTGCTGGAGAGCGAAGGCGGACTCGACCAGCGGGCGCTGGTCGCCATCACGCTCAAGGCGCTCGTCTTCCTCGTGGCGGCGGTGGCCATCGGGCTGGTGGTGGCCCCCTACTTCTTCCGCTATCTGGCGCGCCTACGAGTGGAGGGCAGCTATGTGGTGGGCGCCTTCGTCTTCGCCATCGTCATCTCGGTGGCGGCGGAGGTGCTGGCCGGCCTGGCTCCCATCGTGGGGGCGTTCGCGGCGGGGATGGTGGCCGCCGAGGCTCCCAACAGTGACCGAATCGCCCGGGAGCTGCGACCCATCGCCTTCCTGTTCATCCCCATCTTCTTCCTCTCGATAGGGGCCCAGGTGGATGTGGGCGTGCTCATCGAGCCGGTGGTGCTGGTGGCTGGAGGAGTGATCTCCCTCGTGGCGGCGGCCGGGAAGCTGGTGGCCGGGCTGGGGGCTTGGGGAAGGCCGGTGGATCGCTGGGTCATCGGGGTGGGGATGATGCCCCGCGGCGAGGTGGGCCTCATCTTTGCCGCCATCGGCCTCCGGGAGGCTCTGGTCGGCGAGGTGGAGCATGCCATCGTGGTGATGATGGTGGTCGTTACCACCCTGGTGGCCCCGTTGATCCTCAACCTGCTCCTCCGGCGGCGCCCTCCCGCCGCAGCCGGGCCCATGGAGGCCCGTTCGCTCCTGGAGAAGGTCGAGGCGGCTACTTCCCAAGGACCGGAGTTGGACGAGCACGGCGAGGACTGAGAAGGCCGAACGGTGGCCCCCCAAGCCTATACTCCCGCTCCGTTCCGACGCCTCTTCCGGAGAGCTCGATGCAGCCCGATGCGTTCGTCGTCGTAGCGGCCGTCGCCGCCGCCCTGGGGCTGGTGCTGGCCGGCGGCTTCGCCCGCCAGGTCCTCAGTGCCGACCAGGGCGACGTTCGCATGGTGGAGCTGTCGGGCGCCATCCGGGAGGGAGCGATGGCCTTCCTGCGGCGGGAGTACTTCTGGGTGACGGGCTTCGTGCTGCTCATGGGCGTGCTGATCTTCACCCTGCTCGACTACGGGAGGCCCTGGGGCGCCCTCGCCTACGTATTCGGGGCGGTGCTCTCGGCCGGGGCCGGCTTGGCGGGGATGCGAATCGCCACCGCCGCCAACGGCCGCACCAGCGAGGCTGCTCGCCAGGGAGGGGTGCGGCTCGCCCTGCCCCTCGCCTTCCGGGGTGGGGCGGTGATGGGCTTCTCCGTCGCCGGGCTGGGCCTGCTGGGGGTGGCGATCTCCTACCTGGTGTTCGTGCGGTGGCTACGGGTGGACCGGCCCTTCGACGTCATGGCCGCCGTCGGCCTGGGCGCCTCCTCCATCGCCCTCTTCGCCAGGGTGGGAGGTGGGATCTACACCAAGGCGGCCGACGTGGGGGCCGACCTGGTGGGCAAGGTGGAGGCAGGCATTCCCGAGGACGACCCCCGCAACCCGGCAGTGATCGCCGACAACGTGGGCGACAACGTGGGTGACGTGGCCGGCATGGGGGCCGACCTGTTCGAGAGCTATGTAGGGGCGCTGGTGGCTCCCATCGTCTACGCCTCCCTGGTCTACTCGGGCGACCTGCAGACGCGGGCCATCGTCTTCCCGCTGGCCGTGGGGGCGGTGGGCATGTTGGCCTCCATCGTCGGCTCCTTCCTGGTGCAGACCAGGGGCACCAACCTTGGAGCCGCCTTGCGCCGCGGGACCTACTCGGCGGCGGTGCTCGCCGCGCTGGGAGTGGCCGCTTTGTCCTACTACCTCTTCTCCGGGGTGGAGGGGGTGCGCAACCCCCTGGGCCTGTTCCTTGCGGTGGTCATCGGACTGGTGGTCGGCCAGCTGATCGGCCAGATCTCCGAGTGGTTCACCAGCGACCACTTCAAGTCAGTGAAGGAGATCGCTCGACAAGCGGAGACGGGACCGGCCACGGTTCTGCTGGCCGGCCTGGCCGAGGGCATGAAGTCGTCCGCCTACTCGGTGACCGTCACCGCGGTGGGCATCCTGGGGGCCTTCTGGGCGGGGACGGCGGCCTTCGAGGGGGGAGGCATCTACGGCATCGCCGTGGCCGCCATCGGCGTGCTGGCCACCACCGGCATCGTGGTCTCGGTGGATGCCTACGGGCCCATCGCCGACAACGCTGGGGGAATCGCCGAGATGGCCCACCTCCCGCCCGAGGTGCGCCAGGCCACCGACTCGCTCGACTCGCTCGGCAACACCACCGCCGCGGTGGCCAAGGGTTTCGCCATAGGCTCGGCGGCCATCACCGCCCTTGCCCTCTTCGCTGCCTTCACCCAGGCGGTCGGACTGGATGTCATCGACCTCACGCGCCCCGGCACCACCGCAGGTCTCTTCCTGGGCGGCATGTTCCCGTTCCTGTTCGCCGCCCTCACCATCAAGGCGGTGGGCCGCGCCGCCAACCGGATGATCGAGGAGGTGCGGCGCCAGTTCCGCGACATCCCCGGCCTGCGGGAGGGCCACGCCGATGCCCGGCCTGAGTACGCCCGCTGCGTGGACATCGCCACCGCCAGTGCCCTGCGGGAGATGCTGGTGCCGGGCTCGCTGGCCATCGTCTTGCCGCTGGTGGTCGGCTTCATCCAGGTGGAAGCGCTGGGGGGCTTCCTGGCCGGGGCGCTGGTGACCGGCTTCCTGCTGGCCATCTTCATGGCCAACGCCGGCGGTGCCTGGGACAACGCCAAGAAGTTCATCGAGGCCGGCGCCTTCGGCGGGAAGGGCTCCGAGCAGCACAAGGCGGCGGTGATCGGCGACACGGTGGGCGACCCATTCAAGGACACCGCCGGGCCGGCGATGAACATCGTCATCAAGGTGATGACCATCGTCAGCCTGATCTTCGCGGGGGCCTTCTGAAGTAGGCGGTCGTCCTGTTCATACCTCAACGGCAAGGAGCCGCTTCGCTAACCTCTCTTCATGCAGATCCTGGCTCTCGCTCCGCAAGATTTCCTCCCTGCCTGGCAGCGGGTGGACTCCTGGTTCGAGCGTGAGGTGCACGACCTGGTCCACCCGGTCTTCTTCCACCACTTCGGAGGCTATGCCGTCAAGGAGGACGGGGAGTTGATCGGCTTCCTGATCGGCTTGCGCTCCCAGCGCAACCGGGACGTGGCTTACATTCACCTGGTGGCCATCCATCCCCAGCGGCGCGGGCAGGGGATCGCCACCAACCTGTACCAGCGGTTCGAGCAGCAGGCCCGCAGTTGGGGCTGCGGCCTCATCGAGGCGATCACCACTCCCGATAACGAGGCCGCCCTGGCCTTCCACTCCTCCCGCGACTTTCGAGAAACCCTGGTGAAGGACTGGGCGGGGCCGGGTGAGGACCGCATGGTGCTCCGCAAGAGGCTCGATCCGTCTCTCAGCGGCTAGCGGTCCTGTTCCTGCCACTTGCGGCTCCTGCTGGTCACCAACGACTACCCCCCCCGACTGGGCGGCATTCAGAAGTACCTTGCCGACCTCGTGGAGCACTTTCCCGGCCCAGTACGTGTGCTGGCACCCGGGCGGGAGGCGGTCCCGGCCGACCCGCTCGTGGTGCGAGCCGGTCCCTCGTATCTGTGGCCCACCACGGCCACCCGACGGTGGGTCCTGCGCCAGATCGGGGAGTTTGGTCCCCGCGTGGTGCTGTTCGGGGCCCCGCATCCGTTGGCCGTCCTCGGGCCGGGGCTCTTGGCGGAGACCGGCATCCCATACGGGGTCATCGCCTACGGGGCAGACCTCCTCGTCCCGAGCGCCGTACCGGTGGCCCGGTCCCTGGTGGCTCGGCCCCTGCGGCGAGCGTCGGTGGTCTTCGCTCTCAGCCGCTTCATCCTCGGGGCCGCCGAGCGGATCAGCGGTCGGTCGGTCGACTACCTGGGCTGCGGAATCGACTCGGAGAAGTTCCATCCCCCTAATGGGCGCCTGGATGGGCCCCCGGGTGGCGAACGGGGCAGCAAGGTGATCGGCTCCGTGGGGCGCTTCGTGCCCCGCAAAGGCCAGGACCGGCTGCTGCGGGCGGTGGCCGAGCTGCGCAGGTCGGGGTTGCAGGTGGAGGTGCTGCTGGTGGGCGGGGGGCGGATGGAAGGGCGCTTGCGAAAGCTGGCCGGAAAGCTGAAGGTGCCCGTCCGCTTTGAGGTGAAGGTGCCCTGGGACCGTCTGCCCAGCCTGTACCGCCAGATGGACGTGTTCGCCCTCCCAGTCCGGTCTCGTTGGTTTGGACTGGAGGCGGAGGGCTTGGGCATCGTCTATCTGGAGGCCGCCGCCTCCGGGCTGCCTGTCGTGGCAGGTGCATCGGGTGGCGCCCCCGAGACCGTCGTCCCTGGGGTGACGGGCTTCGTGGCCCACGGGCCGGCCCACCTCGCCGAGGCCCTGGAGATGCTCCTGCGCAACCCCGAGGGCGCCCACCGGATGGGCGAAGAGGGCCGCAACCAGGCGGAAGCACAGTTCAGCTGGGAGGCGGTGATGGAGCGCTTGCAGGCCGGCCTGGAGCTTGCGGTGAGAAGGGTGGCGGAATAAGCCCCACGCTCGTTTACCTTGACTTCGGGTCCTGAGGTCCTTCAACCTGTTGTTGGAGGACTGAGGTGGCCCCCCAGCACCAGAGGACTCATGGCCAAAAAGCTCGTCGTCGTGGAGTCGCCGACCAAGGCGAACACCATCAAGAAGTACCTGGGGCGCGGCTACGACGTCCGCGCCTCTTACGGGCACGTACGCGATCTGCCCAAGAGCAAGATGGGGGTCGATCTGGAAGGCGACCTCACCCCTCACTACCTGGTGCCGAAGGAGAAGAAGCAGGTGGTACGTGACCTGCGCAAGGCGGTCAAGGGGGCGGAGACCATCTACCTGGCCACCGACTTGGACCGAGAGGGGGAGGCCATAGCCTGGCACGTGGCCGCCGCCGCCCAGGTCCCCGACGACCGCATCCGGAGAGTGGTCTTCTCGGAGATCACCTCCGGCGCCGTGCTGGAGGCCTTCGAGGCCCCACGGGCCATCGACCAGCACCTGGTGGACGCACAGCAGGCCCGCCGGGTGATCGACCGGTTGGTGGGCTACACCCTTTCCCCGGTCGTCTCGCGCTGGATCCGCCGAGGTCTCTCGGCGGGGCGTGTGCAGTCGGCGGCGCTACGCCTGATCGTCGACCGGGAGAGGGAGATAGGTGCCTTCGTCACTCAGGAGTACTGGAGCGTCCACGTCCACCTGCTGACGCCTCAATCCAAGGAGAGGCAACAGGAGCCTTTCATCGCCCACCTGGTTGAGCTCGAGGGGCACAAGCTGGACAAGCTCGAGCTGGCTGGCGAGGAGCAGGTCACCCCGATCGTGGAGGACCTGGAGCGGGCCGGCTACCGGGTGGACGGGGTGGAGAGCAAGGAGCGCCGCCGCCACCCGGCTCCCCCCTTCACCACCTCCACCCTGCAACAAGAGGCGGCCCGCAAGCTGGGCTTCTCAGCACGTCGCACCATGGCGGTCGCCCAGCAGCTCTACCAGGGCATCCAGCTGGACGAGGAGCAGGTAGGCCTCATCACCTACATGCGCACCGACTCGGTGAACATCGCCGACCCCGCCTTGCGGGAGGTGCGGGCCTACGTGACGGACAGCTATGGCAAGCGCTATAGCCTGCGAGCACCACGCACCTTCAAGACCAGCTCCAAGCGCGCCCAGGAGGCCCACGAGGCCATCCGCCCCACCTCGGTGCTGCGGACGCCCGACTCGGTGGCCCGCCATCTCGAGCGGGACCAGCTTCGCCTCTACGACCTGATCTGGAAGCGGACGGTGGCCACCCAGATGGCGGCCGCCCTCTTCGAGGTGGTGACGGCCACCATCAGCGCCCGCGTGGACGGGAGGGTGTACGGCTTGCGGGCCTCCGGGCAAACCCTGCGCTTCGACGGCTTCCTGCGCCTTTATCAGGAGGGCAGGGACGACGAGTCGGAGGCCGAGGAGGGAGTCCTGCCGCCGCTCGAGGAAGGGATGGAGCCCGACCTGCAAGAGGTGCGGCCCGAGCAGCACTTCACCCAGCCGCCCCCGCGCTTCACGGAAGCCAGTCTGGTGAAGGAGCTGGAGTCGCTAGGCATCGGACGGCCCTCCACCTATGCGCAGATCATCGGCACCCTGCAGGACCGGCGCTACGTGCGGCTCGAGTCTCGGCGTTTCCAGCCCACCGAGCTGGGGGAGCGAGTCACCGATGCCCTCAAGCGGCACTTCCCGGAGATCGTGGACGTGGAGTTCACCGCCCGGATGGAGGAGGACCTGGACCGCATCGCCGCCGGGGACCTGCGCTGGAAACCGCTGGTGCGCACCTTCTACGACCCCTTCGCTCGCCTGGTGGAGAAGAAGGAGGCCGAGGTCTCCAGGGACGACTTCATGACCCAACTCGACCGAAGCTGCCCCAACTGCCAGCGTCCCTTAGTGGAGCGCTTCGGGCGCTTCGGGAAGTTCATCGCCTGCTCGGGCTATCCGGACTGCGACTACTCAGAGGACCTGCGCGGGCCACGGCCGCAACCGGAGCCCCTCGACGAGGAGTGCCCCAAGTGCGGGGAGGGCCGGTTGGTGAGGCGGGTGGGTCGCTACGGGCCCTTCGTGGGCTGCGAGCGCTACCCGGAGTGCCGGTACATCAAGAAGGACCGGCCGCCCTCGACCGGGGCCCAGTGCCCCGACTGCCGGGAAGGCGAGCTGCTCCAGCGGCGGGGGCGCCGAGGCGCGTTCTACGGCTGCTCCGGGTATCCCAAGTGTCGCTTTACCACCAGCCGCCTGCCGCTTCCCGATCCCTGCCCCCGCTGTCGTGGCCTCGTGACCGAACAGGACGGAGGGGCAGCCTGCAGCTCCTGCGGCTTGTTGGTGCAGGAGCCTTCGGCCGCCTCTTGATAGTTTCGATGTCGTGCAAGCTCCCAGCCCTCCTCCGGCCGGCTCCTTCTGGCAGCTGATCCGCAGCGGGCCCTTCGCCCGCTTGTGGTGGGCGGGGCTCATCTCCAGCCTGGGTGACTGGGTGGCCCTCTTTGCCACGCTGGCTCTCGCCGACCGCATCGGCGGCCGGGGGGGATCTCCGGAGACCGCCATCCTGGTGCCCCTGGTGGGGCGGATGCTGCCCAGCCTGCTGTTCGGCCCGCTGGCCGGAGTGCTGGCCGACCGATGGGACCGGCGCAAGAGCATGGTGCTGGCCGACGTCGGCCGTGCCCTGCTGGTCCTGAGCCTCTTGGCGGTCGACGACCTGCGGTCGCTCTTCCTGGTGTCGGTGCTGCTCGAGGTCCTCACCCTGGTGTGGGCGCCGGCCAAGGAGGCCAGCGTCCCCAACCTGGTGGCCAGGGAGCGGCTGGTCACCGCCAACGGGCTCTTCCTGGGGGCGGCCTACGGGACGTTCCCGCTCGGGTCGGCGGTGTTCGCCCTGCTGGCCGGCCTGTCCTCGGCCACCTCGGGCCTGGGCGGCCTGTTCGGATCACAGGAGGACCTGGCCTTCCTGGTCGACTCCCTGACCTTCCTGGCGGCGGCCGCCCTGGTGTGGACCATCCGCTTCCCCTCCAGGCAGGCCCAAGCCGCCTCACGACCCGGACGGTTCGACCTTCGGGAGCCGCTTCGGGACCTGTGGGAGGGCGTCCGCTTCGTGGCGGGTCGTGGCCGGGTGAGAGCGGTGGTGGTAGGCATGGCCGTCGCCCTCTTCGGAGGTGGCATGGTGATCGCGCTGGGGGTGACCTATGCGCGGCGGGTGCTGGGGGCGGATGCGGCCGGCTTCGGGGCCCTGGTGACGGTCCTCGGCACGGGAGCCGGGCTGGGCATGCTGGCCATGGCGGCCTTCGGCACCCAGTTGCTGCGCAGGGACGTGATGTTCGGGCTGAGCGTGGTTTTGACCGGGATCTCGCTCTCGGCTGCCTCGCTGGTGAGGACGGTGGCCGGAGCCACTCCCTGGATCTTCCTGCTGGGCCTGGGAAGTGGCGCCTCCTACGTCATGGGCTACACCCACCTGCACGAGCAGGTGGAGGATCGCCTGCGGGGGCGGACCTTCGGGGCCCTGCTCACCCTGGTGCGCACCGGCATGCTGCTGGCGATTTCCGTGGCGGGAGTGTCGGCAGCCGCCCTGAACGGGCTGCTGCCTCCCCCCTTCGACAGTGGCACGCGCAATGTGCTCTTCCTCGGGGGGTTGATCGTGCTGCTCTCCGGCCTGGGCACGCTTTGGAGCATCCGGGGCGTCTTCGCCCGGCCCAAGCTCACCCCCGAGGCCCTGCGCTACTTCCAAGCGGCTTCGGAGGCCTTCACCTCGATCAGCGGGGACGTACGAGCCGGCAAGGAGGAGGAGCAATCCGTCGGCACGCCCTCCCTACACGACCGGGATGCCGCCATCGACCCAGGGGACGCCTCCCAAGGGGAGGAGCGGTGAGAACGGGAGGCGGGCACTACGTCGCCCTGGAGGGCTTGGAGGGGGCCGGCAAATCGACCATCGCTCAGCGCCTGGTGGCCTGGCTGGAGCAAGGCGGCAGGGAGGTGGTGCACGTGCGCGAGCCGGGAGGCACTGCGTTGGGGGAGCGCATCCGGGAGATGCTGCTCGACCGCGACCGGCCCCTCTCGCCTTGGAGCGAGGCGATGCTCTTCGCGGCGGCCCGCGCCGAGCTGGCCGTCCGGTTGGTGGCTCCGGCCCTCGCCGAGGGGCGCTGGGTGGTGAGCGACCGCTCGGTGTACTCCTCGCTGGCATATCAGGGGGGAGGCAGGCGGTTGGGCGTGCCTCTAGTGCGAAGCATCAACCAGGCCGGCCTGGACGACGTGTGGCCCGAGTTGGTGGTCCTCCTGCGGCTCGATCCTCAAGACGGCTTGGCCCGCCAGCAGGTCGCGGACCCCTTTGGAGCGGAAGGCCCGGCGTTCTGGCAGCGGGTGGCGGAGACGTTCGACGAGCTGGCGGCGGCGGAACCCGATCGCTTGGTGGTGGTGGAGGCCGCCCGCCCGCTCGAGGAGGTGGTGACAGACGTCCTGAAGGTGGTGTCCTGGCGATGGCGGTGAGCATCTTCGGCGACGTGGTGGGCCACCAGAGGGTTTTGCAGCTTCTGGGCGGGGAGGCCGCCCGCCCGGCACAGGCCTACCTGTTCGTGGGCCCGGGAAGCGTGGGCAAGGCGACCGTGGCCCGGCGCTTCGCCGCCAGCCTGCTCTGTCCTGCATTGGGGAGCCACGAGGGGAGCTGTCCCCACTGCCGGCGGGTGATCGAGGGAAGCCATCCAGATGTAGAGGTGATCGAGCCGGATGGCAAGACGGTTCTCACCGTCGAACAGGCTCGGCGGGCGGTGGCCGCCGCCACCCTCACCCCGGTGGAGGCGGCCCGCAAGATCTTCCTGATCGAGGAGGCGGGCAGCATGAACGACGAGGCGGCCAACGCCCTCCTCAAGACGCTCGAGGAGCCCACCGCCAGTACCGTGTTCGTGCTGGTGGCCGAGGCGGAGGACGAGCTCCCGCCCACCGTGGCCAGCCGGTGCCGGGTGATCCACTTCGGCCGGGTTGGCGAGGAGGAGGTGGCCCAGGCGCTGGTGGGCCTGGGCGTCGGCGCCGAGCAGGCAGAGGAAGCCGCCCGCATCGCAGGGGGGCGCCCCGGGCTCGCCATGGCCCTCGCCACGCGGCCGGAGGTGGCGGAATTCCGGCGGGCCTGGCTGGCGGTGCCGAGTCAGGTGACGCCGCGGCCCGGTGAGGCGATTCGGCTCGCCGATCGGGTGCTCCAGGCGGCCGAGCCGTTGCTGGCCGCCCTCCGGGAGCGCCAGGTTGCCGAGCTGGAGGGCTTGCCCGGGGAGACCCCCGCCGCCCACGAGCGTCTCCTCAAGGACCGCCACGATCGGGAGCTCCGGCGAGCCTCTCAAGCGCTCTTCGTGACCGGGCTGGAGATCCTGGCCTCCTGGTACCGGGATGCGGCGGCAGCCCAGTTCGGGGCCCCCGTCCGCAACCGGGACGTGCCCGGTACCGCGCTGGCGACGGTGCCTCCCGCCGCGGCGGTGGCTCGAGTGGAGCGCGTCTTGGAAGCGGTGGAAGGGCTGCGGGGCAACCAGCGCCCCCCGCTGGTACTGGCGGCTCTCTTCGCCGACCTTGGCGCCGTGGACTGACCCCTTCTTCCCCTGGCCGGGCCGGGCGCTGTGGCGGCCTCTGTGGCCCCTCGCCTGGCTGCTTGCCAAGGCCGGCTGGGGCTTGGAGGTCCAGGGAGCCCACCGGGTCCCAAGCCAGGGAGGTCTGGTGGTGGCGGCCAACCACCTCTCCCACCTCGATCCGCCGCTTCTGGCGGTGGCCCTGCGCCGTCCGGTACGGTTCCTGGCCCTGGACCAGTTGTTCGGCCGCAACCCGGTGTACGACGGGGTGATGCTGGGCTTCGGCGCCATTCCCATTCCCCGGGAGGGCCGGGCCCCCCTGCGAGCCCTGCGCACCGCCTTGGGTCACCTGGCCCTGGGGGGAGTGGTGGGCGTCTTTCCGGAGGGGCGGCGCGTCGGCAGCTGGGGAGAGACCGAGCCCCGCCAGGGGGCCGCTTGGCTGGCGCTGCGCAGCGATGTTCCCCTGCTGCCGGTGGCCATCTCGGGGACCGAGCGTTCCTTGGGACTGGGGGCCACGCGGGTGCGACCGGCCAAGGTGCGGATGGTGCTGGCTGAACCGATGAAGCCGGCCGATTACCGCCGGGCGCCCCACCCGAGGGCCGCCATGATGGATGCTTGGCGGGCGCGCATCGACGAGCACCTGGTGTGGTGAGGACGGCTCCTCCTTTAGGAAGAGGAAGCTCCGAACCCGTGTGTCCCGTAGAGACGGACGAACCGCGCCGCAGTGACCGCCCGCTGGCGCACCAACCCGTCTTGGTCCCTGGCGAACAGCACCACGCTCTCGTTCCCCCCGGAGCCGATCGGCTGCACCAGCCAGCCGCCGAGGGCCAGCTGCTCCACCAGGGGCGGCGGCACCTGGGGGAACGCCGCCGAAACCAGCACCGCTTGGAAGGGGGCCCGCTCGGGCAGGCCCTCGGTGCCGTCCCCGACCACCACTTCCACGTTGTCCATTCCCTGCCTGCGGAGGTGCTGGCGGGCCGTCTCGGCCAGGTCCGGCCATCGCTCCACAGTTGAAACGAATCGACACGTAGCGGCCAGCAGGGCGGTCTGGAACCCGTAGCCGGTCCCCACCTCCAGAACGTGCTCGTGGCCTTCCAGCCGCAGGACTTCGATCATTCGCGCCGACAGCGAGGGCTGGGTGGTGACCTGGTCGTGCGGAATGGGAAGAGGCTGGTCGAGGTAGGCCCGTGATGCCAGGTGAGGAGGCACGAAGTGGGCTCGCGGGATACGGCGAAACGCCTGCAGGAGGCGGCGGTCGCCGATGCCTTGAGCCTGGAGAACCTCGAGCAGGTCTTCGGGGGTCGACATCACCGGGCCTCGAGCAGGGGGTTTCGAGGGAGCCGGAGAGGGGAATCGAACCCCTGACCTGCGCATTACGAGTGCGCCGCTCTGCCGACTGAGCTACTCCGGCCTGCCTGGGGATGCTAACCCTCTGCTCGATCGAGAGCTTCCTGAGAATGGAGGGCCTTCCGGGATCGAGGGTATCCGGAGCAGAAGAAGGGCAGTGGTATCGTCGTCGGAACGGACTGGGAACCAATGGCGGAACAGAAGCATTTTGAGCGCGATGCCATGGAGTACGCACCGCAGCTCTATTCTGCCGCGCTGCGGATGGCGCGTAATCCGGCTGACGCCGAGGACCTGGTCCAGGAGACCTACCTCAAGGCGTACCGGGCGTACGGCACCTTCAAGGCCGGGACCAACCTCAAGGCGTGGCTGTACCGCATCCTCACCAACAGCTACATCAACCGCTACCGCCAGGCGCAACGGCGGCCCGCCGAGGTAGACCTGGGGGAGGTGGAGGACCTCTACCTGTACCGGCGCCTGAGCGACGAGAGCGCCGGGGGGTCGGCACAGAGCGCCGAGGAGGCGGTCCTGGAGCAGTTCGTAGACTCGGAGGTGAAGGACGCCGTCGAGAGCCTCCCCGATCACTTTCGTTTGCCGGTCCTGCTGGCCGACGTGGAGGGGTTCTCCTACAAGGAGATCGCGGAGATCATGGACATCCCCATCGGCACGGTGATGTCGCGCCTGCACCGCGGAAGAAAGCAGCTCCAGAAACGGTTGTGGGAGTTTGCAAGGGGCCGCGGGCTGTTGCCGGAGCACGAGACAGAGGGTGGAAGGTGAGAGCGACCTGCAGCGACACCGTTAGCGAAGTGTACGTCTATCTGGACAATGAGGTCACCTGGTTTCGGCGTCGCAGGGTGCAACGGCACCTCAGCAAGTGCCCGCCCTGTGAGCGGGCGTTCGAGTTCGAGCGGAAGTTGAAGGGGGTAGTGCGCCAGCGGACCGCCGAGCCTCCTCCGCCGGAACTGGTCGACCGCCTGCGGGCGTTCTTGAGGGAGAACGGAGTAGGGGGGGTCTGAGGCCCCTGAGGAGGCTGGAGATGTCGGAGAACGTCCTGAAGGGACATCGCATCAAGGGTGGTATCCGAGCTTCTCGCACGTACGACGAGGGGCGGCGGTGCGCACACAAGGGCTGCGAGACGCAGCTGTCGCGCTACAACCGCCGGGACTACTGCTACACCCATGCGCCGGTACGCTTTCCCCGGCTGCGCGGGCGCATCGTTGAGTCCTGAGCGAACCTTGGGTCTTCGTGGCGCGCCACGGGCGGCTAGAACCTGAGGTTCGGTCTCAGGCCGGTAGGCTTCGGGCGTGTCGGTCGTCTTGCCAACGGTTACGCTCGGGCTGCTGGTGATGGTCTTGACCGTGCCGGTGGTCGGGGCGGATCCCGCTCATGCCCAGCAGGAGGCGACCACCACTCAAGTGGGCACCACGCAAGGAGGGCAGGAGGGTGGTCAGGGCCAGGAGGAGGAGACCGGCACCACCGCACCCGCTCGCCAGCCGGCGGTGACCACCATCCCGCAGGAGGAGGTGCCCCCCGAGGACGCCTGGACCTATCGATACCTGGTGCCCACCGCCCTGGTGCTCGGCGTGGTGACCTCGCTGGCCATCATCGTCGCCTACTTCCTCAAGGTCACCCGCTCTCGTTACCGGGTGGTGGAATGAGCGGGGCGCGCATCGCCTGGCCCCTGGCGGTACGCATGGCGGGCAAGGTGGCCGGCAGCTACGGGCTGGAGGGCACCTATCACGACGCGCTGCTCTCCCGCCAGGCCCCGGAATTCGTCCACGAGGCCAGTCGCATGGTCGAAGAGGAGACGGGCCTGCGCGCCAGCGGCGAGCCCAGGGTGGTCGTGACCGGCCGTCAGCAGTGGGTGGCCAACAACGTCCAGGCCTTCTCCCTGCTCCTGGCACCCGCCGAGAAGCGGTTCGCTGAACGGGTCAAAGGGCTGTCGGGCGCCGTGGCGGGTCGGGTGATGGCGGCCGAGGTGGGTGCCTTGCTGGGGCTTCTCGCCCGGCGAGTCCTGGGCCAGTACGACCTGGTGCTGCCCACCGGGGGTGACTCGGGTGGGGAGGCAGGGGACACGGTGTTGTTCGTGGGGCCAAACGTGTTGTTGATGGAGAGGTTGCACGCCTTCCGGCCGGCAGAGTTCCGCATGTGGCTGGCCCTCCACGAGTGCACCCACCGGCTCCAGTTCACCGGAGTTCCCTGGATGCGGGATCACTTTCTCGGTCTCATCCAAGAGCTGGTGGCCTCGGCGGTCCCCGAGCCCCGGCGCCTGGTCCGGGTGGCGGGGGAGCTGCGCCGGTCGGCGGCGACCGGCCAACCGCTGCTGGGGGAGGCCGGCTTGATCGGCCTGCTCGCCACTCCCGCCCAGCGCCAGTTGCTCGACAGGGTGCAGGCCCTGATGTCCCTTCTGGAGGGACACGGGCACGTGGTGATGGACCGGGTGGGAGCCCGGACGCTGGTCACACAGGAACGAATGTCGCGGGTGCTGCGCCGCCGCCGCCAGGACCTCAAGAGCTCCCTGTTCTTCCGCCTGACCGGACTGGAGCTGAAGCTCAGCCAGTACGAGCTCGGGGAGCGCTTCGTGCTGGAGGTGGAGAGCAAGGGCGGCCGGGGGTCGCTGGACCGGGTCTGGGGCGGCCCGGAGCTGCTCCCCACACTGGAGGAGATTCGGCGCCCGACGCGATGGCTGGCCCGGGTCGCCTGACCCGCCTGGCTGCCAAGGTCCTCGATCGGGCTCGGCCTCACCTCCCCCCCGGCCCTCGGGTGATAGCCCTCAGTGGTGGGGCCGACAGCGCGGTGTGCGCCTGGGTGTCCCGTGAAGAAGGTGAAGAAGGCGGAGCCGGCTGGCCCACCAGGGCGGTGTTCGTCGATCACGGCCTGCCCGGCTCTTCGCTCATGGCCGAGGCTGCCCGAACGGTGGCCGACCATCTGGGCATACCCTTGCTGGTGGCGCCCGTGACCATCAGGGGAAAGCCCTCCCCGGAGGCGGGGGCCAGGACGGCCCGCTACCGGGCTCTCGAGGGCGGCCGAGAGCCGGCGGAGTGGCTGCTCACCGGGCACACCGCCGACGACCAGGCAGAAACCGTGCTGGGGAATTTCCTCCGCGGGACGGGCGCTGAGGGCCTGGCCGGCATCCCGCGGCGCCGGGGCCGGTTGGTCCGCCCACTGCTCGAGGTCACCCGGGCGGAGACCAGGGAGCTGGGGACGTTGCTCGGCATCCCGTGGCGCGAGGACCCGGCCAACCTCTCGGAGGAGCCACGGCGCAACGCCCTGCGCCGCCACCTGATCCCTTCGCTGGAAGCGCAGTTCAACCCGGGCCTGCGCCGGGCCCTGCTGCGCACCGCCCGGCTGATGGCGGCCGACCAGCGGCTGCTGGAGCAGGCGGCCGAGCGGGTGCCCATGCCGCAGGGCGAGGGGCCGGAGGGCCGCGAGGGAGCAGTGCGCCTCCCGGCTGCCCTCCTGGCCACCATGGCAGAGCCGGTGGCGTCCCGAGCAGTACGCAAGGCGCTGCGGACGGTGCGGGGCCCCCATGCCGGCTCGGCGGCTGAGGTGGAGGCCGTCCTGTCGGTGGCTCGGGGAGAGCGCCGTTCCGCCCGACTGGGTGGGATGGTGGTGGCCGAACGTGAGGGAGCATGGGTGTGCCTGCAGGGGTGGGCGGAGGAGGTCGTCCCGGCACCTCGGCCACTGTCGTTCCCGGGGGCCGCCAGCTACGGGAGCTGGGCACTGCAGGCCTGGATCGATCCCTCCCCTCCGGTGGCCTGGCCGCTTTCTGCATGGACGGCCGTCTTCGACGCCGACCTGGTCCCGCCACGAGCAGTCGTGAGGGCGGCGGGAAGCGGGGGTCTGATCGCCATCGGGGGCGGGCGCAAGCCGCTCGACCAGGCCCTCGCCGAGGCGGGGGTGCCGCCCCGCAAGAGGAGCGCCTGGCCGGTGGTGGAGGCGGCAGGGCAGGTTCTTTGGGTGCCGGGCGTGAGGAGGGCCGCCTGGGCTTGGGCGGGAGCGGCCACCCGTCGCTACCTCTGGGCGTCTGCCGAAAGCGAGGGCCGGTGGCCATGAAGGTCGGCCAGGTCCTGGTCGGGCAGGAAGACATCGCCGCCAAGGTGGAGGAGATGGGGGCGCGCATCACCGCCGACTACCGGGGGACCGAGCTGCTCATGGTGGGCGTGCTCAAGGGCGCCTTCATCATCATGGCCGACCTCTCCCGAGCCGTGCGCCTACCCTTGGAGTTCGACTTCATCGCCGTTTCCTCCTATGGGGCGGCCACCAAGACCTCCGGGGTGGTGAGGATCCTCAAGGACCTCGACCAGGAGATCGCCGGCCGGCACGTGCTGGTGGTGGAGGACATCATCGACTCCGGGCTCACCCTGGGCTACCTACTCCAGAACCTGCAGGTGCGCCAGCCCGCCTCCCTGGAGGTGGCGGCCCTGCTGGTGAAGCAGGGGACTCAGCGGGAGCCACTGGCGGTCCGCTACCAGGGCTTCTCCATCCCCCCCGAGTTTGTCCTCGGCTATGGGCTCGACTACATCGGGCGCTACCGCAACCTGCCCCACGTCTCATTCTTGGAGGCGGGCGCAAAGTGAGGGGAACCTCCTACTCATAGCGTGGCGGAAGGCATACCATGAGGCCGGCGAAGCGCACCAGCCGCCCCGCTCGGTGTTTCCCGGCGAAAGGCGCGTGTAGCTTGACCGAGATTCAGACAGTGAGGGGGAGTGGCCGCAGCCCGGCCGGTCTCCACGAAGGAGGACGGTGAACCGCACCGCTCGCAACATCCTGCTCTACGGCCTGATCGTCCTGGTACTCGTCTGGGGCTTCCAGGCCGTGATGCAAGGCGCCACCGCCCCCCAGGAGCTCACCCTCGACGAGCTGCAGGAGTTCGTCGCCGAGGGCCGGGTGATGCGGGCCGTGATCCGCCAGAAGTCCAACATGGTGGAGGGCCAGCTCAAGTCGGGCACCCTCCCCAACGGAGAGCTGGAGTTCCTGACGCCCTACCCCGACGACTACGAGGGGGAGCTGACCGCCCTGCTGCTGGAAGGCGGGGTCAGCACCAAGACCGATCCGGAGGCCCCCTCCATCTTCGACCTGTTCCTGGCCGCCCTGCCCTGGCTGGTCCTGGTCGGGTTCATGGTCTTCCTCATGGTGCAGATGCAAGGAGGCGGCAACCGGGTGATGTCGTTCGGGAAGGCCAAGGCCAAGCAGGTCACCAAGGACCAGCCCAAGGTGACCTTCAAGGACGTGGCCGGCCTCGACGAGGCCGTCGAGGAGCTGCAGGAGATCAAGGAGTTCCTCGCCTCGCCCCAGAAGTTCCGGGCCATGGGCGCCAAGATCCCCAAGGGGGTGCTCCTGTACGGGCCGCCGGGCACCGGCAAGACCCTGCTGGCCCGGGCGGTGGCCGGGGAGGCCGGAGTGCCCTTCTTCTCCATCTCCGGCTCCGACTTCGTGGAGATGTTCGTGGGCGTAGGCGCCTCGCGTGTGCGGGACCTCTTCGAGCAGGGCAAGGCGCACGCGCCGTGCATCATCTTCGTGGACGAGATCGACGCCGTGGGCCGGCAGCGCGGCGCGGGCCTCGGCGGCGGGCACGACGAGCGCGAGCAGACGTTGAACCAGCTGCTGGTCGAGATGGACGGCTT
>JALYHC010000133.1 GCA_030776765.1 Actinomycetota bacterium
GGCTCATCCTCGGCGAGCTCACCGGCGGCTTTGGGGCCGACACGGTCAACCTGGTGGTGTCGCATACCATGGTGGCCGGGGGGCGGTCGGGCGGCGGGGAGCGCTCTGCCCACACCATCTTCGACTACCAGGTGCCGGCCTCGGCCTTCAGCGGGCCCATCCACTACGTGGCACTCGGCCACCTGCACCGCCCGCAGCGCATCCCCGGTTCCTCCCCCATATGGTACAGCGGTTCTCCCCTCCAGCTCGACTTCGGGGAGGTCGAGGACCACAAGTCGGTGCTGCTGGTGGAGGCCTCGCCGGGCAAGCCTGCCGAGGTGCGGAGGGTGCGGCTTCGCGCAGGCCGGCGTTTGCGCACCATCTCCGGCAGCCTGCAGCAGCTGCAGGACCTCGCCGGCACCACCGGCGACGACTACCTGAAGGTGGTCGTTCACCAGCAGGCTCGCCCGGGCTTGGGGGAGCAGGTGCGGGACATGTTTCCCGAGGCGGTGGACGTGATGGTGGTGGCATCGGAGCGCGGGCAGGTGCCGAAGGGACCGCGCCGGTCGGGCCTGGACCGTCCCCCGCGGGAGCTCTTCTGCGAGTACCTGGCCGAGCGGGACGCCTTCGACGAGCGGCTGGTGGCCCTCTTCGACGAGCTGCTCGGCGAGGCGCCGTGAGGCCTCTCCGTCTGAGGTTGGAGGGCTTCACCGCCTTTCGGGAGCCGGCCGAGATCGATTTCGAGGAGGTGGACCTGTTCGCCCTGACCGGCGGGACGGGGTCCGGCAAGACCAGCATCCTCGACGGCATCGGCTTTGCCCTCTACGGGTCGGTGCCGCGTTACGACAATCAGAACTTGGTCTCCCCCGTGATCACCCAGGGCAAGGTGGAGGCGCGGGTGAGCCTCGACTTCACCGTTCAGGGGGATCGGTACACCGCCGCCAGGGTGGTTCGCCGTACCGGCAAGGGCGGGGCCACCACCAAGGAAGCGCGGCTGGAGCGGGAAGGGGAGGTGGTGGCCGGTGACGCAGTGGGGGTCACCGAGGCGGTAGAGAGGCTCCTGGGACTGCCCTTCGATCACTTCACGAGATGCGTGGTGCTGCCGCAGGGCGATTTCGCCCGCTTCCTGCACGATCGGCCGGCCGAGCGCCAGGACCTCCTCGGTCGGCTGCTCGACCTGGGCGTCTACCAGCGGATGATGCAAGCCGCCAACCGGCGGGCCGTGGCCCTCGACGGCGAGTGCCGGCTGATCGAGGACCAATTGAGCCATCTGGCTGACTCCACCCCCGAGGCGCGCCGGGAAGCGGAAGGGCGGGTGACCACCCTCGAGAGGCTCCTTGACCGGCTCGAGGAGGCGCAGCCGGCGCTCGACGAGTTGGCGGAGGCCGTCCGTGCGGCCGAGGAGGGGGCCGCCGAGCACGAGGAGCAGGCAAAGCTGCTGCGGGCACTGGCAGTGCCGCCGGGGATCGAGGATCTTGCTGTTGCCATTGTCGATGCCGCAGGAATGGTCGGGCGCGCCGAGCAGGCCGCCTCCAGGACGGCGGCTGCAGTTTCCGAGGCCGATTCGGCGCTCTCACGGCTGCCCCAGCCCGGCCCCCTGCAGGCGGCTGGGGAGGCCCACCGGCAGCGCCGGCTGGAGGCCGCCCAGCTGGAGGAGACCCGCCTGGAGCTTCGGCGGATGGAAGCCGCCGAAGGGGAGGCGGGGGAATTGCTGGAGGAGGCGGAGCGGTCACTGCAACAGCGGGTCGAGGAGCTCCGGCGGCGGCATGCCGCCCATCATCTGGCCGCCAGCCTCGTAACAGGAGAGCCCTGTCCTGTCTGCCTGCAGCCGGTGGAGGAGATCGCAAACCAGGAAGCCCCACCGGGTTTTCAAGAAGCGCAGCAGGCCCACGCCGACGCCGAGCAGGCTCGGACTGCAGCTCAACAGCATCACCGAGCCGTCAGGGAGGAACGGTTGAGGGCCGAGGCTCGGGTGGGCGACCTGTGCCGGCGCCTCGAAGACCTCGCCTCCCGGCTGAGTGAGCATCCGGACCTCCAGGCACTGGAGGCCACGCTGGAAGTCATTGCCCGAGCCGAGCAGGCGCTGGCCGAGGGCCGGCGAGCCGACCAACAAGCTCACCACGCGGTCGCCGAGGCCAGGAGGCGGCGGGATGCCCTGTTGGAGCGAGAAGTCTCGGCCAGGCGAGACTTCCAGGCGGCGCGCGACAGGGTGGCGGTGCTCGGACCCCCACTCGCCCAGGGGACGCATCTCTCTCACGACTGGAACCGATTGGTGCAGTGGGGGGGCCGGGAAGCAGCCCGGCGGGATCAAAAGGCCTCCCAGGCCCGGGCCGAGGCCGAGGCGGGAGACGAGTCCCGCCGCAAGCTCCTCGACGAACTGGATGCCGCCTGCCGTGAGCAAGGCGTGGGGCCGGTGGGGGGCAGCCTGCGGGACGCCTGCCTGGCGGAGGTGCTGGCGGCCAAGGCCGAGCTGGCCCGCCTCGAGGGGGCGATCCACCAGGCCGACCGCCTCCGGCAGCAGCGGCAGAGCCGGCGGGAGCAGGAGCGGGTTGCCCGGGAGCTGGCCAGGCACTTGAGCGCCAATGGCTTCGAGAAGTGGATCCTCGACGAGGCCCTCGGTGTCCTCGTCGAGGCCGCCAACCTGATCCTCGCCCACCTCTCCAACGGCCACTACTCGCTGGCCATCGACGACCGCGCCAACTTCCAGGTGGTCGACCATCGCAACGCCGACGAGCGACGCTCGGCCAAGACCCTCTCCGGAGGAGAGACCTTCCTCGCCTCGCTGGCACTGGCGCTGGCCCTCGCCGACCAGCTGAGCGCCATGTCGGTACACGGGGGAGGAAGGCTCGAGTCGATCTTCCTCGACGAGGGGTTCGGCACGCTGGACGCCGAGACGCTGGAGACGGTGGCGGCGGTCATCCACGAGCTGGGAGCTTCGGGTCGCACGGTGGGGCTGGTCACCCACGTGCGGGAGCTGGCCGAGCAGGTGCCGGTGCGCTTCGTGGTCAGCAAGGGCCCACGCACCGCTTCTGTCGAGAAGGTGGTGGCGTGAAGTTCGCCGTAGAGTCCTGGTCGCCGCAGTTCGGCAGCCCGATGGAGACCGAGCCCGGGGATCCGGCCTTTGCCACCGTGGACGTGAACGTGGAGGTGGCGACCGGCGAGTGGGCTCCGCTCACCGCTCCTGGAGCGGCAGTGGCGGAGCGCGTCTTGTTCATCGACGGGGTGCGCCGCATCGATGCCCGCATCTGGACCGGGCGGGACGACGGCACCACCCGTATGGGAATCTGTGCCTCCTATGCGGCCGGGACCGTGTGCTGCGACGGGGAGGCCCGCCTGCAGCAGGTCGAGGTGCGGCGCGGGCTGTTCGGCCCGGCCGGGGCCGAGCAGGTGGTGACCGGGGCGGGCACCTATCTGCCGCGAGCGGTGGCAGGAGACGACATCGAGGCTCTGGTCAACGGGCTGCAGCAGCGCCTCGGCGAGCTGGAGGTCGAGGTGGCGCTGTCCGCTCCCTCCCCCTCCGAGGGGGGGCCGGGGTGGGGGTCCGACCTCATCGTCGTCGACGGTCCCTTGAGCGGCCGCCAGAACGTCCCCGGCGCCATCGGCTACGTCAAGACCCACCGGGTGGCCTACCTACCCGAACCGGTGGACGAGGTGGTCGCCCGGCTGGAGGCGGGGCAGCGCACGCCCCTCTTCGTCACACAGACCTCCTGGAGCCGGTTCTCCTGGTACCTGCGGCTCCCCGGAGCGAGGGGCCATCCCTGGGCGGGGGTGGTCCGTTGTGAGGCCTCCGCCGACCTCTCCCTCGACGAGGCCCGGGCCCTGGCCGACCGGTCGGCCTCCACCCTTCCCCGCTTCGCCTCGGTTCCCCACAAGGATCCTCGTGCGCCACAGAACCTCTACCCCATTGGGGGCCTGGAGCGGGAGCTGCGGCACCGCCTGGGCGATCCCGCCCTGGTGTACCGCATGCTGCAGGCGGCTTCGGCCTCATAGGCTCCCCTACCATGCCTCCCGTGGAGAGGCTGAACCGGGGCCGGGCCTCCTGGCTGCTGCTGGCCGCCAGCGCTTGGACCTTCTACGTATGGGGCACCCGCGTCTTCCTGCTGGCCCGGCAGGACGAGACCCTGGCCTTCAAGGTGGTCCACTTCGCCCTGGCGGCCATCTCGCTGGGCTTCGGCGCCGCCATCGGGTGGGTGGGGTGGCGGATGAGGCGGTGGTAGGTGGTCCGAGTGGCCATCTTCGGCTTCCCCAATACCGGCAAGACGACCCTTTTCAACGCCCTGACCGGCCTGCAAGCTCCCACCGCCCGGCACCCCTACTCGACCACCGAGCCCAATGTGGGGGTGGCGGTGGTGCGCGACACACTCCTGGAGCGGGCCGGCGAGCTGGAAGGGTCGGCCAAGACGGTGCCCACCGCCTTGGAGCTGCTCGACCTACCTCCCATGGCGGGAACCGGTCGAGATGCCATGGGAGGCCGTTTCCTGGGCCGGCTGCGAGAGATGGACGCCCTGCTGGGGGTGCTGCGCGCCTTCGAGGATGAATCGGTGCCCGGCACGTCGGGAACCGACCCGGTGAGGCAGGCCGAGGAGCTCATGCTGGAGCTGGCGCTGGCCGACCTGGAGGTGGTGCGGCGCCGCCTGGAGCGGGTGGCCAAGGAAGCGACCGCCGACCCCGCCAAGCGCGGCGAGGAAAAGGCCCTCCAGGCGGCGGCCCAGGCGCTGGACGAGGGCTCCCCGCTCCGCCTGCTGCAGTGGGACGGCGAGGGGCGCTTCTTGCGCGACCTGGCGCCTCTCACCCTCAAACCCGTCGTGTGGGTCCTCAACCTCTCGGAGGACGAGGAGCAAGGAGCTGCTCGTCAGGCCGTCGAGAAGGTGGTGCCCGCCGGGGACGCGGTGGTGACCCTCTCCGCCAAGCTGGAAGAGGAGGGCACCCGGCTCTCGCCGGACGAGCGGTTCGAGCTCTTCGAGGGCCTCGGGCTGGGCGAGGGGGCCCTGGCCCGCATCGCCGAAGCCACCCATAGGGCACTCGGCCTGGTCTCCTTCTACACGTTGAACGACAAGGAGGCCCACGCCTGGACGATCGGCAGGGGAGCCACCGCCTCCGAGGCGGCCGGCAGAATCCACTCCGACCTTCAGCGGGGCTTCATCAGGGCAGAGGTGGTGGGCATCCAGGCGCTCCTGGAGTCGGGCGGGTGGGACGGCGCCCGGCGGGCCGGTCTGGTGCGGGTTGAGGGCCGGGACTACCCCGTCCAGGAGGGAGACGTCCTCCAGGTTCGCTTCTCGATCTGACCGGTCTTCCGGCCCAACTCGAAGCCGCTGGAGATGAGCCCTACATGGCTGAAGGCCTGGGGGTAGTTCCCGAGGAAGGTGCCGCTTGCCGGGTCGATCTGCTCGGGCAGGAGCCCCAAGGGGTTGGCCCGGCCGCACAACGACTCGTAGAGCTCCATGGCTTCCTCCACCCGCCCCTGGTGGGCCAGGTTGTCCACCATCCAGAAGCTGCACAGCAGGAAGGCCCCCTCCCCGGGGGGCAGGCCGTCGGGAAGCTCCTCGGGGAGGTACCGGTAGAGAAGTCCCCCGCCGGCGTCCAGACGGGTGGCGATGGCCTTGGTAGTGGCCACCATCTTGGGGTGGTCGGCGGGGAGCACGCGCCGGATGGGAAGCGCCAGCAGGCTGGCGTCGAGCTGGTCGCCGCCCAAGACGGCGCTGAACGTCCTACCGGCTTCATTCCAGGCCTGCTCCAGGATGACTTCGGTGATCTGCCCGGCGGCCTTGCGCCAGGTCTTCACGTCTCCTGAAAGCCCGAGGTGCTCGGCGATGCGCGCCCCGCGATCGAGCGCCACTTGGCACAGGGCGGCCGAGTAGGTGAAGGGGCGCCCAGGGGTCCGCACCTCCCAGATGCCCTGTCCCGGCTTGTTCCACTCGTGCTGGGCCGCTTCCACCAGCTCTCGTAGCTGCTCCCACAGGGGCGGCTCGATGGGCCCTCCTCCCGAGGCCCACTGGTAGGCGCAGTCGAGGATCTCCCCGTAGGCGTCGCCCTGGTACTGGTCGACCGCCGCATTGCCCCACCGAACCGGCCACGAGCGGCGGTAGCCCTCCAGGTGGGGATCCTCCTGCTCCTTGGGAGGCAGGTGGCCCTGCAGGTCGTAGAGCACCCGCGGCCGGCCGCTGCGCTCCACCGCATCCAGCACCCAGCTCAAGAAACCGGCCGCCTCCCGCCGCAGCCCGATGCGCCGCATCGCGTAGACGGAGAAGGCCGCATCTCGGATCCATGAGTAGCGGTAGTCCCAGTTGCGGCGCCCTCCGATCGCCTCCGGCAGCGAGGAGGTCGGTGCGGCCATGATGGCCCCGTTCTGGAAGTGGTCGAGCAGCTTGAGCGTGATCGCCGAGCGTCGCACCAGCGGCTCCTGGGGGCCCTCGTAGCGGAAGCGCCCGATCCATCTACTCCAGGCCTCGAGGATGGCGGCCATGAGCTGCTCGAAGGGGATGGGGCGGTGGCGGGAAGGGCTGCCGCCCCAGGAGAGCAGCAGGCCGAGGCGCTCCCCCTCTCGAAGGGAGAGAGTGGAGCGGAGACCCTGCAGAGGGGCCGTCGAGGAGAGCTGCAGGTCCAGCTCGGGGCGCATCGGTGCCTGCAGGCGGAGGCCGCCCGCTCTCTCCTCCGCTTCGGCTCCGCCCCGCGGCTCCACCTGCACCTGGAGTCGCACCGGGCCTTGCAGCACCTCCACCAGGCGCAGCAGCTCCGGTCGGGCGGCGGGAGCATCCTCCGCCAGATCGGCCCCGGACCGCAGGGCCAGGGCGTCGGTGACCCGCACCACTGCCGAGTCGCCCCGCATCTCGGTGACCAGCACGCCGGTGTCGCCCTCGTAGAACTGACGCGATTCGGTGAGGCGCTCGGGGTGGACGGCGAACGCGCCCCCCCGGTGGCGGTCGAGGATGGCACAGAAGAGGGGCGGAGAGTCGAAGCGGGGAGCGCACAGCCAGGAGACCGACCCGTCGCGCCCCACCAGGGCGGCGGTGGCCCCGTTGCCGATCAGGCCATGGTCCTCGAGCGGCAGGTAGCCGTCGATGCGCCGTACCGGTGTAAAGGGGGGTCTTCCCATCAGGACCGGGCGGCCGTCGGACGGGGCACGTGCCGGCGTAGGAGCAGGAAGCCGAGCAGGCCGGCCAGGGCCGAGCCGGCGAAGATCCCCACCCGGGCTCGGTCGGCCAGCTCGGGGTCGCCGAAGGCCAGCGCGGCCACGAACAGCGAGACCGTGAAGCCGATGCCGGCCAGGGCGGACAGGCCCACCAGGTGGCCCCAGTCGGTATGGGGCGGGAGGCGCCCCAGCCCCAACTTGACCGCCGCCAACGAGAAGAGGCTGATGCCGGCCACCTTGCCCAACAGGAGCCCCAGGGCCACCCCCAGGGTGACGGGGTGGGAGAGTGCCTCGGCCGAACCCGTCAGGACCACCCCCGAGTTGGCCAGGGCGAAGATGGGCACGATGACGAAGGAGCTCCAGGGGTGGAGGGCTGCTTCGAGGCGGTCGAGAGGTGAGACCGACTCCTCGGCCACCCTTGCCAGGGTGAGAGCCTGGGCGTCCACCCGCTCCTCGGCCCACTCCCGGGCCGCCGCCGTCTTGAACCGGTCGAGCAGCTCAGAGGCGCGCCGGAAGTACTCCTCGTCGGAGTACATGGGCCGGGCGGGGGTGAGCAGGCCGAGCGCCACGCCGGCGATGGTGGCGTGCACTCCCGATTCCAGGAAGGCCAGCCAGGTGAAGACGGCCAGTATGACGTAGGCCGCCATCGCCCGGACGCCGATCTGCCGGGCCACCGAGACGGCCAGCAGGGAGGCCAACCCCAAGGCCAGCCAGCTGAACGAGAGCTCCCCGGAGTAGAAGACGGCGATCACCGAGATCACTCCGATGTCGTCCACCACCGCCAGGGCGAGCAGGAAGAGCCTCGCGCCCACCGGCACCCTGGGGCCCAGGAGAGCAACCACTCCCAGCGAGAAGGCGATGTCCGTCGCCATGGGGATTCCCCACCCTCGCGGTGCGGTCCCTCCCGCCAGCGCCAGGTAGACGAGGGCGGGCATCACCATGCCCCCCAGGGCCGCGATGGCGGGCAGAGCCGCCGATCGGGGGTCGCGCAGCTCGCCCACTACCAGTTCGCGCTTGACCTCCAGGCCGACCAGGAAGAAGAAGATGGCCATCAATCCGTCGTTCACTGCCTCCCGCAGCGTCTCTTCGATGCTGAGGAAGGCCAGGTCGAGCTCCAGGGTGGTCTGCCAGAGGTCGAAGTAGCTCTGCCGCCAGGGGGAGTTGGCCCAGGCCAGTGCCGAAAGGGCAGCCAGCAGCAGGACCAGGCCCCCGGCCGCCTCCACCTGGGTGAAGCGCAACACGGGCCGGATGAACCGCTGGGGGAACGTCCGGTCCGAGTACAGCCAGGTGGTATGGAGCCGGTCACCGATTGGCACGGGGCGAGTGTACCGGGGGGAGGTTTGGGATTTGGGGGACGGGGCGCGAGGGTTTGGGCGTTTCCGTCAGCTAGACCTGGCGACGCGCCGAAGAAGGGACGCATGGAATTCACCCCGCTCGATGAGCACCAGCTGCTGGTCTTCCTGGTGCAGCTCCTCCTGCTGGTGGGTAGCGCCCGCCTGCTGGGAGCGGCGATGAAGTCGATCGGACAGCCCCCGGTGGTGGGGGAGCTGCTGGCGGGAGTGCTGCTGGGCCCTTCCGTCCTCGCTCGGCTGGTCCCGGGCGCCTACCAGTGGGTCTTCCCGGCCGACGCGGTGCTGGACGGCCTGCTGTTCGGCCTGGCCTGGCTGGGGGTGATCATGCTCTTGGTGGTGATCGGCTTCGAGACCGACCTGGCCATCATCAACCGCTTCCGGCGGGCGGCCGCCTTCGTGGTGGGAGGCAGCCTCCTTCTCCCCTTCGCCGCCGGCACCCTGCTCGGCTTCGGCCTCCCCGAGGCCTTCGTAGGGGAGCAGGCCGGACAGCGGGCGGTGTTCGCACTCTTCGTGGCGACCGGCCTCTCCGTCTCGGCCCTGCCGGTGGTGGCCAAGATCCTCTCCGACCTGGGCCTCATGCGCCGCAACTTCGGTCAGATCACCCTGGCGGCGGGCATGGCCATGGACAGCATCGGCTGGTTGCTGCTGGCCGCCCTGTCGGGGATCGCCCTGCAGGGAGGGCTCCACATCCCCCAGCTGGTCACCTCGATGAGCGGCCTGGTGGTGTTCGTGGTGGTGGCCGCCACGGTGGGACGTTGGGCCCTCGACCAGGCGTACCGAAGGGCGCTCGACCGGGGTGGGGGAGCGGTGGCGGCTCTCACCATCACCCTACTGGCGGCCCTGCTGGGCGGAGCCGTCACGCAGGCCCTCCGCCTGGAGGCGATCCTGGGGGCGTTCGTGGTGGGGATCCTGGCCGGGACCACCCGCCATCAGCTTCCGGAGGTGCGAGAGCAGCTCGAGTCGGTGACGGCGGCCTTCTTCGCCCCCATCTTCTTCGCCATCAGCGGGCTGCGAGTGGACCTGGGCGCCCTGAGCAGCGGCTCCGCGGTCCGCTGGACACTGCTGGTGCTGGGGGTGGCCTTCCTGGCCAAGCTGCTCGGCACCTACTTCGGCGCCCGCCTTGGGGGCCTCGAGCGTCGGGAGGGATGGGCCCTGGGGACCGGGCTGGCCGCCCTGGGCGCCATGGGCATCGTGGTGGCCATCGTCGGCCTCAACATCGGCGTGCTCAACGACGCCTCCTACACGGTCCTGGTGCTCACCGCGCTGGTTACCTCAGTGGCGGCACCGAGCGGACTGCGGCTGGTGGTGCGCAACTGGTCGGTCTCTCCCGAAGAGCGCCAGCGCCTGGAGCGCGAGGCGCTGCGCAGCTCCTCCATGCTGCTTGGCACCCGGCGCGCCCTGCTGCCGACTCGAGGGGGCCGAAACAGCGTGTACGCCGCCCGTCTCCTGGCCGCCGCCCTCCACGAGGTGGAAGTGACGGTGCTGCTGGTGGACGTCCCCGACGGTCGGCGATCGTCCAACCCCATCTCCACTGAGGTGGGTGATCCCTTCCAGGTGGTGGCCGCCTTGGGTGAGCTCCCCCACGACATCATGCGGCGCACCAGGCGTGATCCCGTCTCCACCATCGCCTCAGAGAGCCGGCTGGGCTACGACCTGGTGGTGCTGGGTGCCTCCGAGGCGGAGAGGGAGGGAGCCCTGTTCTCTTCGGTGGTCGACCGGCTCCTGGCCACGATGGACGTCCCCAGCCTGGTGGTGCGCTCACCGGCCCTCGATGAGATCCTTCACCACCTGCCCCACAGGCTGCTGGTGCCCGCCACGGCCACCATCGGCTCTCGGGCCGCAGAGGAGTTCGCCTACTCGCTGGTGAGGGCGACCGGAGGCGAGGTGCTCGCCCTGCACGTGGTGAACCAGCCGCAGGGGGAGGGCCTGCTCATGGAGGGGGCTCGCCTGGAGGAGGCCATCAGGTCGGCCGACGAGGTGCTGGCCAGCGCCGTGGAGCTCGGCCAGCGCCTGGGGGTGGTGGTGGACCCACTCGTCAAGGTGGCCCCTCATGCCGAGGAGGAGATCGTCGCCCTGGCCGCCTCCGGCGACTTCGACTTGCTGGTGCTGGGCACGGCAGCGCGGCCGCTCACCAATCGCCCCTTCTTCGGGCACCGCATTCAGTACATCCTCGACCACGCCCCTATCCCGGTGGCCGTCCTCAGCATCCCCACTCCCAGCTTCATCCCCGAGGTGGGGGCGGGGGTGGGACAGCGGCGACCACATCAAGGGGGCTGAGGCGCTGCTCCAGCGCTGACCTGAGACGTAAATAGAGGCTACGCGGCGGGTTCAGGGTGGCGGCCGCCGGGCCAGCCGAGGCTCCGGCAAGGGGGTAACCGGAGCCTCGGATGCTCTTCTTTCGAAGAGCGCAAGGGGTCATGCCTCCCGGAGGTGACGCCAGGGATTCCGCCTCCGCGACCCCTGCTGCTTTGGGGTACTCGAACAGAAGCCCCGCCCGAGTTGCGGCATGGTACCCGTGGCTTCGCGGCCCGGTCAAGTGGCTGCCGGAGTGAGCGGGCAGGCGGTGCCATACTCCTCGGCCATGCGGGAGGAGATCGTTGCCTGGGTGGCGGGCCTTCCCCCACCGCTGGCCGTGATGGTGCTGGCCACCTTGCCCATCCTCGAGCTGCGGGGAGCCATTCCCCTGGCGCGGCAGGTGTGGGGAATGTCGGCTTGGGAGGCCTTGGGCTGGTCGCTGCTGGGCAACGCCTTGCCGGTCCCCTTCATCCTGGCGCTGCTGGGCCCGGTCAGCCGCTGGGCGGCCGGCCACTGGGGATGGTTGCACCGATTCCTGGAGCGCATCTTCGATCACAGCCGCCGCCGCCACAGTGAGAGGTTCGAGCGGCTGCGCGACCTGGCGCTGATCACCTTCGTGGCCGTCCCGCTTCCCATCACGGGGGCCTGGAGCGGCGCCCTGGCGGCCTTCGTGTTCGGGGTGCCCTTCTGGCGCGCCCTGGTGCTCGTTCTCTTGGGGGTCGTGATTGCAGGCGTGGTGGTTACGGTGGCGACTGCCGGAGGGCGGGCGCTGCTCGGCTGAGGGGCGTGACATTGCGAGCGGTCGTCCAACGGGTGAGCTGGGCCGAGGTGCTGGTGGAGGGAGGAGTCGTCGCCGCCATCGAGCAGGGCCTCCTGGTCCTGGTGGGGGTGAGTCGCTCCGATGGACCGGAGGAGGGGCGGGCGCTGGCCGCCAAGCTGGTCGGCCTGCGCATCTTCCCGGACGAGGCCGGGAAGATGAACCGTTCGGTGCAGGATGCCCAGGGGGAGGTGTTGGTGGTGAGCCAGTTCACCCTCCTCGGGGATGCTCGCAAGGGGCGCCGCCCTTCCTTCATCGACGCGGCTGGGCGCGAGGAGGCCGAGCCATTGGTGGAGGAGCTGGCGCGGGCGGTGGAGGCACTGGGAGTGCCCTCACGGACTGGGCGCTTCGGGACCCATATGGAGGTGCACCTGGTCAACGAGGGACCGGTGACCCTGGTGATCGACGTGGCGGACGGCAAGGTGGTGTAGCCCTCCCGGCCTCGCTTCACTCGGCCACCTACTCCTCGGTGGCGGCCGCCTGGATCAGGTCCTGGTAAACGGAGGGGTGGTCGGACTCGACCACCGGGATCCCCCGCACCCACTTGTGACTGATGCCCGGGTTGTGATGGCTGGTCCCGTCGGGAAGGAAGACCTGCGGTGAGCCCTGGATGGGCAGGCCCTTCGATTCCTCGTAGTCGGCCATCACCTCCTTGCGGAAGCGGCCGTCGTCCAGCGCCTCGCCGAGCTGCTCGGCGTTCAGGCCCTCTGAGGTGGCCACCTCGAGCAGCTCGTGGCGCAGGCTCAGGTCACGCGAGTGCAGGAAGAAGGCCCGCCGCAGGGCGAGGTCGAAGTGCTCGCCCACCTCCTGGCCTAGTGAGTAGCCCCACTTCTGCGCCTCGAAGGCCGGCAGATAGGTGGTGGGCCACGAGTCGTTGTCGTAGTTGCTGAAGGCAGAGGACTCGAGCTGGGCGAGCACCGCCATCTCGTTGCGCACGATTCGCTCCGGCACCCCCTGCTCGTTGACGAGCTCCAGGGGCCAGGCCCGGAAATCGAAGATCACCTGCTCGGCTCCGAGGTGATCGCGCATGCGGTGCAATCGAAGGGCCGACACGTAGGCCCAGGGGCAGTGGAGGTCGGTCCAGATGGTGATGACGGCCATGCCTTCCTCCCGGCTGATCGAGGGCCTCTCCAGCCTATCGGGTGGGTAGTCCGGGCGTGGTAGCAGGCGACGACTGGTAGCGTTTGACGGCCCGCACCAGGAGGCGTGATGGACCTGCCGGCTCTCGACGAAGCGCTCTCCCGCTACCTCAGGCTCGACAGCTTTCCCATCGCCGCCGCCTTCACCGACCAGGAACCTCCTGAGGGAACCCGGCCCGCCAGCCGCATGGCGGGTGGCCCGGTGACCACCTGCCAGGTCTACGGGATGGCCAGGATCTACGGCTGGGCCATGTCGGCTACCGCCCAGGACCTGGCCTGCGCGCTGGGCATGGTGGCCATCGGCTTCGCCGCTCCCACCGACGACTACAGCTCCGGCAAGATCGCCGCCTCCCTGTACACCAGGGACGAGCAGGTGGGGGCCGAGATGGAGGCGGCGGTGCCCAAGTTGGAGCTGGGCCGGTACCGCACCTTCCTGGTGGCGCCCCTGCACCGGGTCGCCTTCGAGCCGCAGGTGATCGCCCTGTATGGCAACGCCGCCCAGGTGATGCGCATGGTCAACGCGGTCCTCTACCACGGGGGGAGCCGGGTGGAGGGCCTGGCGCAGGGCCGCCTGGACTGCGCCGACCTGCTGGTGCACCCCATCCAGAGCGGAGAGCCGGCTTTCGTGCTGCCCTGCAACGGAGACCGCATCTTCGGCGGGGTGCAGGACCACGAGATGGCCTTCACCATGCCGGCTTCGTGGGCCGACAAGTTGGTGGAGGGTCTGGAGGAGACTCATCGCAAGGGGGTGCGCTACCCCATCCCGCGCTACCTGCGCTACTCCCCCCGCATGCCGGCCAGCTACGAGGAGATGCGGGAGGAGATCCGGCGGCGCGAGGGCTGATTCAACCCGTCGCCTCCATCCACTCCCGCCCGGGCCGGCAGAACTTGAGGAAATCGCAGGTGCCGCATGCCTGGGAGGGGGTGGCCTCGTACCGCTCCTGCTCGATGGCCCCCACCAGCTCCTCCAGATGCCGGCGGGCACTCTCCAGCCAGGGCCGGTCCACCTCCTCAGACGCTTCCTGCGGCCCATCCCGAAAGTAGGCGAAGGTGACGGTGAGCCGGTCGGGAGGGCGGGGAGCGAACCCGGCTTCCCGGGCGGCCAGGGCATAGGACTCCAGCTGGACTTTGGCGGGGAGGTCGCCGGTCGGCCGCCCACTCTTGAAGTCCACCACCTCCCAGCCCCCGTGAGGGGCCGGATAGATGGCATCCACCCGGCCCCTGACCCGTCCCCGCCCCACCTTGAGGTCGAAGGGCGCCTCGATGAACAGCGGCTGCTGGCCGGCGAAGCGGGACTGCTGGAAGGCCGAGAAGGGGTCGTGAAGTGGAGCCGCCCCGGGCGACCGCTCGTCCGGAGAGAGGTCGTAGTTGTCTTCCTCGGCCTCCTCGAAGGGGATGGCCCCCCGCAGGTGCAGCTCGATGCGACGATGGAGCTCGACACCTCGCCGGGCCGCCGCCGAGAAGCGGCGCGGCAGGCGGTCGACCTCACTCCAGTAGAATCTCCTGGGGCAGGTGGCGTAGGTCACCAGCCCGGTAACCGACGCCCGGAGCGGCTTGGGTGGAGCCGCCGCATCGGGTAGCCCGGGGAGCTCGAGCAGCATCTGCTGGAATGCCTCCTGCTCGCCCCGGTACGCCTCGCCCAGGCCGAGCTCGGCGGCCCGACGGACCGGCCACTCGGGGTCGTGGGCGCTTCGCCGCAGGGCCTCATCCCAACCCTCCGGGAAGTGGGGATCGGGCGCCCCCGTGTTGTCCAGCTCCAGGCGCAGCACCCCGGGGCGCTCTCCCGGGTCTTCCTGGTGGCCCAGGTCCTCGGCCCCCGGCAGCTCCCTGCCCATGATGTAGAGCGGGCTGGGTGACTGCGGGCTCTTGCCCGAGTACCAGTACGCCCCGGTCAGGTAGAGGCTGTGGGCGGCCCGGGTGACCGCCACGTAGGCGGTACGCCACTCCTGCGACTCGTGCCGCTGGCCCAGGACGAGCTTGCGCTGGGAGCCGTCGTCCGGGTCGAGGACCGGGAGCCGCTCGGCGTCCACGCGCAGCTCGAAGGGAAGCACTTGGGCGGCGGTGCAGGGATCCTCATAGGTGAGAACCGAGCTGGGGAAGTTTCCCTCGTAGAGGGCCGGCACGAAGACCGCCGACCACTCCAGCCCCTTGGCGCGGTGGACGGTCAGCAGGCTGACGGCGTCCTCTCCACTCAAGCGGGCGGCATCCCCCTCATCGGCCGCCTCGTCCTCCAGGAGCTGCAAGTACTCGAGGAAGGCGGCCAGGGAGGGAGTGCCCTCAAGGGGGCTCCACTCCTCAGCCAGGTCCAGGAAGCGGTGCAGGTTGAGGCGGGCGGAGAGCCGGGTCGGCTCGGGCATGGCCTCCACCTCCGCCCAGGCGCCCAGCCGGTCCAAGATGCGCCGGCACAGCTCCACCAGGCTCACCCCCTGTGCCTCCTGCAGCAGCTCCCGGTAGAGGCGGCGGAACTCCTCGAGACGCACCCGAGCATCCTCCGAGAGCCCACCCAGCCCCTCCAGATGGTCGAGGCCCTCCAGCAGGCTGTGGGCGGGCAGGAGCCCGTCGTCGTCCGAGGTGTCCCTCGCCGGGCCGCGTGCCCGTACCCAGTTCACCAGCGGGACGAGGTCGCCCAGGCCAAGCCGGAAGCTGCTTCCCAGCAGGATCCGCGCCAGCGCCGGAGCGTCCTCGGGATCTTCCAGCACCCGCAGCCAGGCCCGCAGCTCGACGACCTCGGGCACCGCCAACAGTCCGCCCAGGCTGGCCACCTCGAGGGGGATCTCCTCGTTCTCCAATGCGTCGCGGACCAGCTCCATGTTCTTGGTCTTGCGAAAGAGGACGGCCATCTCGCGCCACTGCAGGCCTTCCTGCTGCAGCCGGGCGATCTCCCCGGCGATCCATCGGGCTTCCTCCTCTGCCGTGCGCAGCCAGCGGGTTGCCACCCGGCCGGGGCCGCATCCTTTGCGGGCGGCGAGCTCGCCGGGGCCACCGATCTCCTCTTGCACCCGGTTGGCCAGGTCGAGGATCAGGCGGTCGGAGCGGCGGCTGACGAGCAGGGGGAGCGTCTCGGCCGCCTCGCCCGACGAGGTCGGGAAGTGGTCGGGGAACCCGTCGAAGTTCTCCAGGGAGGCGCCTCGCCACTCATAGATCGTCTGGGCCGGGTCGCCCACGGCGGTGACCGGGAAGCCGGCGCCGAAGACCAGCCGCAGCAGCTCCCGCTGGGCGGGGTTGGTGTCCTGGTACTCGTCGAGGAGCACCGCCCGGTAGCGGTCGCGGAGGCGCTCGGCCAGCTCCGGGTGGGACTGCAGCAAGTGGTGAGCCAGGCGAACCAGGTCGGCGTAGTCCACCACCCCCAGCCGGCTCTTCTCCTCCTGATAGCGGTTGAGGACCTCGACCAGCTCGAGGCGCTGCTGCCACACCTCGTCACAGGTCCTCGGGTCAGGAGCGCCATCGACCAGGTCGAGAGGGCTGAGCAGGTTGTCCCCCAGGTCTGACGACAAGCCCGCCAGCTTGTCGATCAGGCCCCCCGGGTAGGTGAGGTCGAGGGTCGCCCAGGATCGCTGCCCGAGGACGTTGCGCATCAGCTGCCGGGCAAAGGGAGGGGTGATCACCTTGGCATCCCGCTCTACCCCCACCAGGGCGCCGAACTCCTGGAGGATGCGGTGGGCGAAGGCGTGATAGGTGACCACCTCCACCTCGCGGCCCCGCTCCACCTGCTCGCCGAGGGCGGATCGGATCCGCTCGCCCAGCTCGCCGGCCGCCTTGTTGGTGAAGGTGATTCCCAGCACCTGCTCGGGCTCCACGTCCTGCTCGCTCACCAGGTGGACGATTCGTTGGGCCAGCGTGGCGGTCTTGCCGGTGCCGGCCCCGGCCGCCACCCGCAGGGGGACCAGGGGATGGCGAATGATCTCTCGCTGCTCGTCGGTGGCCTCGAAGCTCATCGCAAGAACGCCTCCCGTCCTTCCGGCCAGGCGGGGCACACCAACCGCACCGGGCAACGATCGCAGGCCTCCCCCACCGTCGGTGCCCAGTCCTCGGCCAAGATCCCCTCCGCCACCCGCGCCAGGTCCGCCTCCACCATCGGCAGGTTATGTGGGTCGAAGGTGCGCACCGTGCAATCCTTGCTCTTGCGGGCCGGGTACCAGAACTCGGCGTGCGCAGGTCGGCCGTGTCGGGTGAGGGCGGGGTCGTGGGCGGCGGCCAGCAGGTAGAAGCCGAGCTGCAGCGAGCGGCGCGCCTCGGCGCGGCTGGCCGCCTGCTTGCCGGTCTTGTAGTCCACCACCCGCACCAACCCGTCGGCTGCCTCGATGCGGTCGGCCCGGCCGCGCCAGGCCACCCCGTTCAACCGCAGCCCGAGCGGGTGCTCCACCGCAATGGCCGGGGAGGAGCCGGGCCAGTGGCCGTAGAGATTTCGCAAGATGGCCTCCGCCCGACGTCGCCAGGCCTCTGCCCAAGCGCCCCCGCCGAAGGCCCTCGGCTGCCAGGCCCGGTCGAGTTCCTCCAGGGCATCGGCCAGGCTGCCGTGCACCTCCTCGCGCTCCATGGCGGCTCGCTCCACTTCTTCCAGCACCCGGTGCAGGAGCGCTCCCAGCTCGGCGTGCAGACCAGGCCCCCCGTCCATCCCCAGGCGCCGCTCCAGGGCGTACCTGCGCGGGCAGACCTGGTAGGCGTCGGCCTGGCTGGGGGAGAGGGCCAGGTCGGGGGGCACCAGCCCGACGTCGGGACCCCGGCGGTGCTGACCGACGAAGCAATGGGGCGGCCGCAGTCCATAGGCCGAGCCCCGAGCCAGGGCCGCCATCGAGGCCAGCCGCCGGGCGGGGCCCTGCCGTGGGTCCCGGGCGATGCCCCGCAGGTAGGCCTCGGCCTCGAGGGGAGTGACGGGCGGCCAGGGTGGATCGGGGCGGCCGTCGAGCTGTTCGGCGGATTCCACTCCCGTGGCGAGCAGGAGGAAGCGGCTCGGGCCGCCCTCCTGCTGGCCGTAGCCGGCCGAGGTGGCCGTGCAGACCACCCGCCGACGGGCGCGGGTCATGCCCATGTAGGCCAGGCGCATCTCCTCCTGCAGGCGAAAGCGCGCCGAGAGCGCCGGCTCGGTGGGCCGGGCCGGCGAGAGCAGACGCGGCTCGAGCAGCGAGCTCCTGGTGCGCAGGTCGGGAAAGACCCCCTCCACCGCGTCGGCGATGAAGACCACCTCGAACTCCAGACCCTTGGCCTGGTGGAGGGTGGTGAGGGTGAGGCGGTCCCCGTCTTCGTGGCGGAAGCTCAGCAGCGGCTGCGCCTCGAACTCCTCTTGCTGGCTGCGGTGCAGGTAGTCCTGCAGCGAGACGGAGGCGTCCCGCTCTGCTTGCCGCCCCAGCGCCTGGGCGAGGGAGCTCCACGCCGCTCGCCAGGAGCGGTACTCGTGCTGGTCGACCAGTCGGGCGAACTGGGGGAGCCTGGTCCACAGCTGCCAGAAGCCGTCACTGGCGGGGAGCTCCCGGGCCCACGACGCGTCCTCCAGCAGCGCCGCCAGCGCCTGGCCGCCGTCCACCTCCTCCGCCAGCACCTGCCCCCAGGAAAGGTCGGCCCGACGACGGGTGCGCTGCAGCTCCCGCTCGACTCCCAGGGGGAGGGCGAAGAGAGGGCCGAGGAGGATCCTGCGGAGGTGCTGGTCGGTCTCCGGGCTCTCGGAGTGGGTGGTGGCCGCCGCCACGCAGTCGAGCACCAGCCGGACGGCGGGATGGTGGGCCAGCCGAGCATCGGGGGGGTCGTGCGGGATGCGGCGACGCTCCAGAGCACGGGAGAGCTCGGGGAGGATGCGGCGCTTGGTGCGCACCAGGACCGCCATAGACCCGTATGGGATGCGCTCCACCAGGTGAAGGCGCTCCACTTCGGCGGCGATCCAGCCGGCCTCGTACGAGTGCTGGTCGAAGACGACCGCCTCGACCCGCCCCTCGTGTGGTGCGGGTCGCACCGGACCGGCCGCTCCCGGCAGCCTGCCCTCGGCCGTGATGCGCTCGGCCGCCTGCAGGATCTCCCTGGGGACACGGAAGGAGGTGCTGAGCACCAGCCGTCGGGCGGGATCTCCCCGGACGTCGGGAAAGCTTGGGGGGAACTCGGCCACGTTCCCGATCTCGGTCCCCCGGAAGCTGTAGACGGACTGGTAGGGGTCGGCGGCCACGGTGAGGTTGCGGTGGCGCCCGTAGAGCCTCTGCAGCAGGGAGGCCTGCGCCCGGGTGGTGTCCTGGTACTCGTCGACCAGCAGGTAACGGTACTGAGAGGCCACCGCCTCACCCACCTGCGGATCGTCGAGCAGCCGGACCGCTTCCGCCTGCAGCGTGCCGTAATCGATGCGCTGCCGGGAGCGCAGCTCCTCCAGGTAGGTGAGCAGGAAGTGGGGAAGCGCCCGCCAGTCGTCCCTGCCCTGCGCCCGCTCCGCCAGGCCGGCCGGGTCGAGGAGCTGCTCCTGGCTGCGCAGCAGGAAGTCGGTCACCTCCTGGGCGAAGGTCCGGGTGGGGAGCAGCTCGCGGAAGAGAAGGGGCCAGGCCTCGGGGACCTCGCGCTGGAGGAGCTCGCCGACCAGCTCCACCTGCTCGGGACCGGTCAGCAGGGAGGGCATCTGGTTCCAGCCGAAGGTTTCCGGGGCATAGGTCTCCAGCAGCCGGTAGCAGAACGAGTGGAACGTGGAGGCCGGCACCACCCTATAGGAGCGGTCCAGGGTGTCCTCCACCCGCCTGCGCAGCTCGGCCGCCCCCCGGCGGGAGAAGGCGAGGAGAGCCAGCTCGTCGGGGCCCACCCCCCTGGCGTCGATGAGGTGCGCGGCACGGCGTACCAGGAACTCCGTCTTGCCGGTGCCCGGTCCGGCAACCACCAGCTGAGGGCCATTGCAGTCGGCGATGGCCCCTTCCCAGTCCTGAGGGTCGATCCGCTGCTCGCTCATCTCCCGCCAGCCTCAGGCGGCGTTGCGCTGACCCTCTGCGGCTCGGCAGATGGGGCACTGCTCCGCCGGGAGCTGGTATTCCTCGGCGATGGCGATACCTGCTTCTGCCATCAACTGCTCGACGGTCTGCTCGACGGTCTGCTCGATCGTGTCCATGGTGGCAGGGTATCGGGACGGTGTGACACGTTCTGTAGGACCGGCAGCCGGGCAGAAGGCTGCGGGCGAGGCTGCACGCAAGGAAGTGTGCTTTGTAGGATGCACCGGGAGGAGGCTCATGACCACCAGCAGTCCGGAGGGGCATTTCCTGGAGTGGGACTCGCCGCTCTACCGAGAGTCGGTGGCCCAGTTCGACCGGGTGGCCGAGCTGATCAACCTCGACACCAACGTCCAGGAGCGGCTGCGCATGCCGCAGCGGGCCCTGATCGTCACCTTCCCCTTCCGGCGCGACGACTACTCCGACGTCGACACCGTCTATGGGTACCGGGTGCAGCACGTGCTCACCATGGGCCCCACCAAAGGTGGCGTTCGATACGCCCCCGACGTGAACTTGGGCGAGGTGGCCGCCTTGGCCATGCTGATGACGTGGAAGTGCGCCATCATCGGCCTGCCGTTTGGGGGGGCCAAGGGTGGGGTGCGGCTCAACCCGATGGAGCTGAGCCGAGCCGAGTTGCAGCGGGTGACGCGCCGCTACACCGCCGAGATCATTGACTTCATCGGGCCCAACAAGGACATCCCGGCCCCCGACCTGGGGACCAACGAGCAGGTGATGGCCTGGCTCATGGATACCTACAGCCAGCACGTGGGGCATTCCGAGTCGGCGGTCGTAACCGGAAAGCCGGTAGCCCTGGGGGGTTCGGTAGGGCGTCGAGAGGCAACCGGTCGCGGGCTGGTGAGCCTACTCCCGCCTGCTGGCTCCCACGTGGGGATGCAGATCGAGGGCGCCCGGGTGGTGATTCACGGCTTCGGCAACGTGGGCAGGTACGCGGCCCTGGCCGCCAGCCAGATCGGTTGCACGGTGGTGGCTGTGAGCGATATCTCCGGGGGCATCTACAACCCCAAGGGCCTGGAGATGGGGCAGGTCATGCGGTGGGCGGACGAGCAAGGCCTCCTGAAGGGATACGAAGACGCCGATCACGTCACCAACGACGAGCTCTTCGAGCTCCCCTGCGACATCCTCATCCCGGCCGCAGTCGGGGGCGTGATCACCAAGGCCAACGCCGACCGGGTGAAGGCGCGCATCATCGCCGAGGGCGCCAACGGCCCCACCACCATCGAGGCGGACGACATTCTCGACGAGATGGGGGTGTTCATCATCCCCGACGTGCTGGCCAACGCCGGAGGGGTGACCGTCTCCTACTTCGAGTGGGTGCAGGACCTCCAGAACTACTTCTGGTCCGAGAATGAGGTGGTGGGCCGCTTGCGGGAGATCATGAGCGGAGCCTTCGAGGACGTCCTGCGGATCAGCAAGAAGGAGAAGGTCAGCATGCGAACGGCTGCCCTCATCAAGGGCGTGCGCCGGGTGGCCGACGCCAAGCTGCTGCGCGGGGTGTACCCCTAGACCGCCGCCTCGAGCAGCTCCTCCTGTTGATCGGCCCAGGCAGGACATTCCGAGCGGAAGGCGCACCAATCGCAGAGCCGGCTGGGCCGGGGTGGGAAGTCCTGGCGCTCGATGGCCCGGTTGATGGCTTTCCACAAGGCCTGGAGCTGGCGCTGCATGGCGTCGAGCTGATGGTCGTCGATCGAAAGCCGGTACATGGTGGGCCCGTTGAGGTAGAGGAGGCGGAGCTCGACGGGGGTGCGGCCCTCCCGCCGGCGGATGAGCAGGGCGTAGATCTTGAGGGCGAAGAAGGCCGGAAGGGCGTACCGCTCGGGAGGGGCGGAGCCGGTCTTGTAGTCGGTGATGACCAGATCCCCGCCGGGCAGCTCCTCGAGGCGGTCGAGGATCCCCCGGATGGTGATGCCTTCCATCTCCTCGAGCATCTCCAGCTCCCGGCCTCGGGGCTCCACGTGCTGGGGGTCCTCCAAGGAGAAGTAGTTGGCCAGCAGCTTCAGGCTCTCCAGGCCCCAGGCGCGCTCCTCGTCTACTGTTTGGAAGAGCCGGTCGAAAGGCTCTTGCGCTCGAACTTCGGCCCAGGCCTGGCGAAACAGCCCATAGAGGGTGTCGGGGGTTCGCTGCCCGGCCTGCATGTCGAAGAGCCGCTGGAGGGCCAGGTGAGCGGTGGTACCACGGGCTTGGTAGATGGTGGTGGGCTCGGGCAGCTGATCGATGGCCCGAAACTTGAACAGTTGAGGGCACACCTTGAAGTCGCTGGCTCGGCTGGGAGAGAGCGTCTGTAGAGCCATGTGAAGACTATACGACATGAGAATGACACGTTTGGCATTCTTCCCGTCTCGATGCTCTCAGAGATCGCGAAAGGTGGGCTGGGCCCCGCGAAAACCGATCAGGCATTTCCCTTGACCGCGGCGCAAGGGGGCTCGTAAGGTTACGAGCACCACGGTGAGGGTCATACCTCACAGTGGCGGTCTCATCGGACCGACCGAGAGGGTCTTCGGGCTCACTCGGTCACCGGTGAGGCCACGAATCTCCTCGGGCTTCGGCTCGAGTGAGGACCGAAGCGTCCGCAAGGTCGCTTCGGGCGAGGAAACCCCGAGTGGGCTGCGATCGCATCAAAGTTCGCTCGGGGTTTCCCTTCGTTCGGATTTTCCTTCCGTTTCGGCGGCCTCAGAAATCCTGTAACGGCATCGCCGCTGCCGCGACTTACCTCTCGTGGGAGGAGCCTGTGGGTACCTAGTCCGCCTGCAGATCCTCAGGTTCCCCAGCCCGCCTGCAGTCCTCCCGCGCTGAACGGCTCCGCATGGAGTCCGCGGCGAAGCCCTCGTGCCGACGGCGCGGGGCTTCGTCGCGTCGGGGGCCGCTCGTTCTCTCTCCTCGAGCAAGAAGAGTTCCCTGAGAGGTGGGCACACCTGAGTTTGCGTTCCAGGAGCAGCATTACGCTGGCACCGATGGTGAGCGACGTCTCCGAGCAGGTGTGGGCGGAGCGGATGGCCCAGGTGGAGGCCCTCACCGCCCCGGGGGGGCCCTTCCAGATGGAGCCGGTGGTGGTGCGGGGCAGGCGGTATCGCAACTACGTGCGGCGTCCCGCCAGTCTGGGGGAGGCCTTTCGCAGAGCCACCCACCGCTTCTCCGAGCGGGAGGCCCTGGTGCAGGACGGGCGCCGCCTCACCTTCTCCGAGCTGGGAGAGCGGGCCCAAGGGGTGGCGGGAGGGCTGCAGGGCGCCGGCGTGCGCCCCGGCGACCGGGTGGCCATCCTGGGAGCCAACTCGCCGGCTTGGGCGGAGGTCTTCTGGGGCTGCGTGCTGGCAGGAGCGGTGTCGGTGCCGCTCAACGCCTGGTGGACCCAGGACGAGCTGGCCTACGCCCTCGAGCACAGTGGCTCCTCGCTGCTGTTCGTGGACGCCAAGCGGCTCCCGGCCGTGGCGGGCCTCTCCGTCCGCTTGGTGGCATTGGACAACGTAGAGGGCCTCACCGGCCTGGACGACTTCCGCCGCCAGCCCTTCCGGAGCCACCAGCCCGGGGAGGACGACCTCCTCTCGATCTTCTACACCTCGGGAACCACCGGGCGCCCCAAGGGGGCGATGGTGGACCATCGGGGGGTGGTGGCCAATCTGCGCAACCTGGTCTACCTCACGGTGCGGGCGGGCATCCTGGGCGGCGAGCCGCCGCCCGACGGCCCGTCGCCGCAGAATGTCTCCCTGCTGGTGATCCCCCTCTTCCACGTGACAGGCTGTCACGCCACCCTGGTGGCCTCCTATGGGTTCGGCAACAAGGTGGTGCTCTACCCGCAGCAGGCCTTCGACCCGGACCTGGCCCTGCGCCTCATCGAGGTGGAGCGCGTCACCCACTTCTCGACGGTGCCCACCCTGATGCTACGGATGCTGGAGTCGGAGAGCTTCGGCCGGTACGACCTGTCGTCGCTTCGCAGCCTCACTTACGGTGGGGCGCCGGTGCCTCCCGAGCTGCCGCTTCGTACCCGGGAGGCACTTCCGGCCCTGCGCTCGCTGGGCAACGGGTACGGCCTCACGGAGACCAATGCGGTGGTGGTGGCCAATTGGGGGATCGAGTACCTGCGCAAGCCCCACGCCATCGGCAAGCCGCTCCCGGTGGTGGATGCCAAGGTGGTCGATTCAGAGGGGCGGCCGCTGGGCAACGGAGAGGCGGGCGAGCTGGCGGTGCGGGGACCGGTGCTCATGGCCGGCTATTGGCAGGATCCCGAGGCCACCGGCGAGGCGGTGCGGGAAGGCTGGTTCCACACCGGTGACCTGGTGGTGCGCGACGAGGAGGGAGACCTGACGCTCGTGGACCGGGCCAAGGACGTGGTGATTCGAGGCGGTGAGAACGTCTACTCCGTGGAGGTGGAGGGCGTGCTGGCAGAGCACCCGGCGGTGGTGGAGGCGGCGGTGATCGGGGTGGCCCATCCCTCCTTGGGAGAGGAGGTGAAGGCGGTGGTGGTGGTGGCAGGCGAGGTGGGCGCCGAGGAGCTGCGCGAGTGGTGCGGGAAGCGCTTGGCCTACTTCAAGGTGCCCACTCAGGTGGAGCTGCGCACCGATCCGTTGCCTCGCAACGCCGCAGGCAAGGTGCTCAAGCCCCTGCTGAGGGCCTGATGAGCGAGTGATGCTGCTGGAGTTCCACACCTGGTGGGCTTACGCGGCGGTGACCCTGTGCGGCCTCGCCGGCCTATGGGGGGTGGTGCTGCGCCTGCTGAAGCGCCCGGCCGGGCAGGCATTCCGGGTAGGGGCGGCGGTGGGGATAGGGGCCATCCTGCTGCAGGTGGCGGTGGGGCTGGCCCTCTACGGCCAGGGGCGCCGAGGAGGCACCTTCCACCTCTTCTACGGCGTCGTCATCCTGGTCACGCTGGCCTTCGCCTACATCTACCGAGACCAGCTCAGCAAGCGTGCCCCCCTGGCCTGGGGCCTGCTGCTGCTCTTCCTGATGGGCTTGGGCATCCGGGCCATGACCACCGTGGAGCGGGGGCTGGGATAGGGCCTCGCCTAGCATTCCCGGCCCTACCATGCACAGAAGGAGGGCAACGTGCTGCTGGAGGGAAAGCGCCTGGTTGTCACGGGCGTGCTGACCGACGACTCCATCGCCTGGCACGTCGCCCGTCTCGCCCAACAGGAGGGCGCCCAGATCGTGCTGACCGGCTTCGGGCGGGGGATGCGCCTGACGGAGCGGGCCGGGCAGCGGCTCCCGGACCCCCCCGACGTGCTGGAGCTGGACATCAACGACCGGGGGCACATGGAGGCGCTGATCACCGGGCTCGGTGATCGCTGGGGGGCGGTGGACGGCGCCCTGCACGCCATCGCTTACGCCCCCGAGGACGCCCTGGGGGGGAACTTTCTGCACACGCCGGCCGAGAGCGCCGAGGTGGCCTTCCTCACCTCGGCCTTCTCCTACAAGACGCTCGCCCTGGGCCTCCTGCCCTTACTGCAAAAGGCGGGGGGCGGAAGCCTGGTCACCCTCGACTTCGACAATCGCCAGGCGTGGCCGGCCTACGACTGGATGGGGGTGGCCAAGGCGGCCCTGATGGCCGTCACCCGTTACTTGGCCCGCGACCTGGGGGAGCACAACGTGCGGGTGAACGCCGTCTCGGCCGGCCCCTTGGGAACGGTGGCCGCCAAGTCCATCCCCGGCTTCTCCATCTTCGACGAGGTGTGGAACAAGCGGGCTCCGTTGCGCTGGGACACTGCCCAGCCGGAGCCGGTGGCCCGCATGGCCTGCGTGCTGCTCTCCGACTGGGCGCCCAAGACCACCGGCGAGGTGGTCCATGTCGATGGCGGCTTTCACGCCATGGCGACCGACATCCGCTGAGGGGCACCTCTGCGCAGTGATGGTGCACGGCGGCTCCACTCGACATCGGTATCCTCGACCTCATGGCCCGCGTCCTGCTTCTCTTCGGCGGCAGGTCCGCCGAGCACCAGGTCTCCTGTGTGTCGGCGGCGGCGGTGGGCGAGGCGCTGCGCCAGGCCGGTCACCAGGTGAGCGCGGTGGGGATCGACCGGGACGGTGGCTGGCACCAGGCGGACACCGGCAGGCGACCAATGGTCGCCGAGGGCCCGCCGGCGGGCTTCGAGGTGCCAGCCGGGTCGCTGCGGGCGCCGGGGGGAGTGGTCGCCTTCGAGGTGGTCTTCCCCGTACTTCATGGGCCCTTCGGGGAGGACGGGGCTCTCCAGGGCATGCTGGAGATGGCCGGGGTGCGGTACGTGGGCTCCGGCGTGCTCGGTTCGGCGATCGGCATGGACAAGGACGTGGCCAAGCGGCTCTTCCGGCAGGCCGGCTTGCCCACCGTGGCCTACCAGGTGGTGCGGGGTCCCGACTACGCCGCCGACCCGGGAGGCGTGGTGGGCCGGGTGGCCGAGCGCCTCGGGCTGCCGGTCTTCACCAAGCCGGCCCGCCTGGGTTCTTCGCTGGGGGTGACCGACGCCGCCAGCGAGGCGGAGGTGAAGCAGGGCATCGAGGAGGCGCTGCGCCACGGCGACAAGGTGCTGGTCGAGGAGGCCGTGAGAGGGCGCGAGATCGAGGTGGCGGTGCTGGAAGGGCCGCGGGCCTCGGTTCCTGGGGAGATCGTGCCCACCCGCGGCTGGTACGACTACCGGGCCAAGTACGAGGACGACTCGGCCATCCTGCTGGCGCCGGCACCCCTCACGCAGGCAGAGTCGGTCCGGGTGCGGGAGCTGGCCAAGCAGGCCTTCACCGTCCTCGAGTGCTCCGGCCTGGCGCGAGTGGACTTCTTCTACGAGGAGGGAGGGAGGGGCTTCCTGCTCAACGAGGTCAACACCATGCCGGGCTTCACGCCCATCTCCATGTTCCCGCGGCTATGGCAGGAGAGCGGGATGAGCTACCCGGAGCTGGTCGACGAACTGGTCCGCCTGGCGCTTCAGTGATCAGACGCTGCCAACTGTGGGTTCTCGTAGCGCGTAGAGGGCCGCTATTGCCTAAATCTGGGCGTCGCCGGTTCTCGGAGTGGTGCGAACCGAGGCCGGGCATTGCTCAGAGGTGCACCACCGGGCAGGTCAGGGTGCGGGTGATCCCTTCCACGTCCTGGATGTGGGCCACCACCAGCCTGCCGAGCTGGTCGACGTCATCTGCCGAGACCCGGGCGATGACGTCATAAGGGCCGGTCACGTCGTCGGCCGTCTCCACGCCTTGGATCCTGCGCACCTCGTCGGCTACCTGCGCGGCTTTGCCCACCTCGGTCTGGATGAGTACGTACGCCTGGATCACCACTCCTCCTTCGCGGTCGATCTGCCGGCGACTATACCGGCGGGCTCCCGCGCCTGTCGGGTGGAGTCAGTAACCGTCGGAGCCGAAGCGGAGGCGGTGGGCGTAGGCGCGGCCGTCTTCCTCCTCGATCTCGAAGATCACCCGCTGGCCCTGCCGCAAGGAGCGGAAGACGCTCCCACGAAGCGAGCCGGGGCGCAGGAACACCTGGCTGCGGTCGTCGTCCCGCACGATGACGCCGATGCCGGTCTTCGGGTCGTAGACCTTCACCACGCCCTGCACGGCGGGGCAGTATATCGGGGTGGAAGAGTTCGAGCTCATCGCCGCTCTCCGGGAACGACTCCGGCTTCCCGAGGGCGCCCTCGGCTGGCGGGACGACGCCGCCCTGATCGACCGGCCGGTCAACGTGGCCACCACCGACATGCTGGTGGCCGGCGTCCACTTCGAGCTGCGGTGGTCGTCCCCGGCCGACGCCGGGTGGAAGGCGGCGGCGGCCAACTTGAGCGACCTGGCGGCCATGGGGGCCGCCCCGGTGGCCATGCTTTGGGCGGTGGGAGCTCCCAATGGGGAGAGGGGCCTGGTGCTGGAGGCGGCCGAGGGCTTGGGGGAGTGCGCTCACCGATACGGCGCCCCGGTCTATGGAGGGGACACCGTCGATGCGCCGGTCCTGGTGATGGCCGTCACCGCCCTGGGCCGCAGCGAGCGGCTGGTGCGCCGCGACGGGGCGGCGGCCGGTGACCTCGTAGGTGTAACGGGCCCGGTGGGCCTGGGGGCGGCGGGCCTGGCGCTGCTGCGAGGCCTCGAGGTGCACATCGAACGAGACGTGGGGGAGCGGCTGCTCACCCGCCACCGCCGGCCCGAGCCTCGCCTGGCGGAGAGCGCGGCGCTGGCGGCGGCCGGTGCCACGGCGATGGTGGACGTGAGCGACGGCCTGGGGGCCGACCTGGGCCATGTGGCAGAGGCGAGCCGGGTAGCCATCCACCTCCATCAGGTTCCGCTCGGAGCGGGGGTGGCCGAGGTGGGGGAGACCCTCGGCCAACCGCCCGCCCGCTTCGCCCTGGCCGGCGGGGACGACTACGAGCTGGCCTTCACTTTCCCGCCACAGCGGAGGGAGGAGGTCGAGGCCCTCGGGTTCCCGGTGATCGGCCAGGTGGAGTCCGGCGAGGGAGTGTGGTGGGGGGGTGAGCGAGTGGATGGCCTAGGCTGGAGGCACGGCCGACGGTAGGAGGGTCTCTCCGCCGGGGACGAATGTCTCGCACGGACCCGAAGGAGAAGATCCTCGTGCTAGGGGGCGCACGCCGTGCGCCCGGAGCTACACCTTCTCGACCTTGCCGGCTTTCATGCAGGAGGTGCAGACCCGCATGCGGCGCGAGTTACTCGCCTGCCGCACGCGGACTCGCTGGATGTTGGGGAGCCAGCGGCGGCTGGAACGCCGGTGGGAGTGGCTGACCTGCTTCCCTACCCAGGGGCTCTTTCCGCAGATCTCGCAGCGATAGGACATGGCGGCCAGCAGGATAGCACTCGCCTCCTATACTCCGGCTCCCGTCTGCCAGGATCTACCTGCAAGTGAGTGGCCGCAGCCTCGCCTATCTCTCCTCCATCCCCGTCGAGCGGGTCAAAGGGCTCTCTGGCCGGCGAGGCTCGGACCTTCGCCAGGCGGGGATCGCCAGCGTGGCCGACCTCCTGTTGCACGTCCCCCGACGGTACCTGGACCGGTCTGAGGTGGTGCCGCTGGCCGCGGTTCCGGTGGGCCATGAGGTCACCGTCACCGGAACCGTCCACGATGTCGACACCCGGCGGCCGCGTCGCAACCTCACCATGGTGGAGGCCACCCTCTTCGACGGCACCTCCTACCTGGAGGCGGTCTGGTTCAACCAGCCCTATCGGGCTCGCCAGCTGCAGCCTGGGGTGGAGGTTGCCCTCTCCGGCAAGGTGGAGCGCTTCCGAGGCCGCCTGCAGATGAGCTCCCCGGCGGTCGACGTCCTCTCCAACGGGGGCGAGAGCTTGGTGACGGGGCGGGTCGTTCCCATCCATCCCACGGCGGGGGGGGTGGCGCCGGGCCACCTGCGCCGGGGCATCCACAACGCGCTGTGGCGCTCCCGCCCCATCGCCGACCCCTTGCCGGAGGAGCTGCGAGGCCGCCTGGGCCTGCTGAGCCGCGACGAGGCCCTGGCCGCCATCCACTTCCCCGAGTCGCTGGAAGACGTGGAGCCGGCCCGCCTGCGCCTGGTCTTCGACGAGCTGTTCCGTCTGGAGGTGGCGCTGGCCATGCGCAAGCACCGCCAGGCCGAGGGGGCGGTGGGGATCTCCCACGAGACCGAGGCCGGCCTGGTGGAGGCGTTCCTCGAGGCCCTGCCCTTCACCCTCACCTCTGCCCAGCAGAGGGTGCTGGAGGAGATCCAGGCCGACATGGCGGCTCCCCACCCCATGCACCGCCTGCTGCAAGGCGAGGTGGGTTCCGGCAAGACGGTGGTGGCGCTGGCCGCCCTGCTCACCGGCGTGCAGGGCGGCTACCAGGGGGCGGTGATGGCGCCCACCGAGGTGCTGGCCGAGCAGCACTTCCTGAACATGGAGCCGCTCTGCTCACTGGTTGGTGTGCGGCTGGGCCTGCTCACCTCCAGCTCCGGCGATCGGGAGGAGGTCCTGCAAGCCGTGGCGGACGGGACCTGCGATGTGGCGGTGGGCACCCATGCCCTCATCCAAGAGGGGGTGCGCTTCGCCAGGCTGGGCATGGCGGTGGTGGACGAGCAGCACCGCTTCGGTGTCTACCAGCGCGTGCAGCTCAAGGAGAAGGGCGAAGGGCTCAACCCCGACCTGCTCATCATGACCGCCACCCCCATCCCTCGCACCCTCTCCATGACCCTCTACGGCGACCTGGACGTCTCCCTGCTGGGCGAGATGCCTCCCGGCCGCCCACAGGTGGAGACGCGGGCACTGAGCCCTGGGGAACTGGAGGGCGCGTACGAGCTGAGCCGGGCCGAGGCCAAAGCCGGCCACCAGACCTTTGTGGTCTGCCCGCTCGTGGAAGAGAGCCCCAAGGTGGAGGCCGCCTCGGCAACCGCCGAGTACGAGCGGCTGCAGGGCATCTTCCCGGACCTCCGGCTGGCGCTGTTGCACGGCCAGATGCGCCCTGCCGAGAAGCGGGAGGTGATGGAGCGCTTCAGAGATGGGGAGGTCGACGTGCTGGTGTCCACCACGGTCATCGAGGTGGGCATCGACGTCCCCAATGCCACCGTGATGGTGGTCGAGGACGCCCATCGCTTCGGCCTCAGCCAGCTCCATCAGCTGCGGGGACGCTTGTGGCGGGGGATCGGCCCCTGCTACTGCATCCTGGTGGGTGAGGCAACCACCGAGGAAGGCCGGGCGCGCCTGGCCGCCATGGTCTCCACCGATGACGGCTTCCGCCTGGCCGAGGAGGACCTGCGTATCCGCGGCCAGGGCACGGTGTTCGGGGCTCGCCAGGCGGGCCTGGCCGACCTGAAGATGGCCGACATCCTGCGGGACGCCGAGACGCTGGTCACTGCCCGGCGAGAGGCCTTCGCCCTGGTCGCCGCCGACCCCGACCTCTCCCGCCATCGTCCGGTCGCCGAGGAGGTGAGGGCGCTGCTCGGCGACGAGGTGGAGTGGCTGTTCATCTCGTGAGGGTGATCGCCGGATCGGTGAAGGGACGGCGCCTGGTCGGTCCGAAGGGAGCTGCCACGCGGCCGATGACCGATCGCGCCAAGGAGGGCCTCTTCTCCTCTCTGGGCGGGATGGTGCAAGGGGCCCGGGTGCTCGACCTCTATGCGGGGACGGGATCGTTGGGGATCGAGGCCCTCAGCCGGGGTGCATCGAGCGTGGTGTTCGTGGAGCGCCATCGGCCCGCCCTCGAGGCGCTCCGCCAGAACCTGCTCGCCACCGGACTGACGGGAGACGTACTGGCGGAGGACGTGGCCAGCTACATGGTGAGGGCGCAGGGCGACTTCGATCTGGCCTTCGTTGACCCCCCGCATGGCCTGTCGCTAGCGTCGGTGCAGGAGGTTCTCGATGGTCTGTCACCGTTGATGGTGGAGGGCGGCCAGGTGGTCCTCCACCGTCGGGCCGGCGGCCCAGCCCCCGCTGTCGAGGCCCTGCAGCTCGTCGATCGTCGCCGCTACGGGGACACCGAGCTGTGGCGCTTCGCCAAGGAGGGGCGGTGAGGATCGCCCTCTGCCCGGGTAGCTTCGACCCTCCCACCAACGGTCACGTGGATGTCATCAAGCGAGCACTGCACATGTTCGATCGAGTGGTGGTGGCTGTGGTGCGCAACCCCTCCAAGAAGGCCCTGTTCACAGACGAAGAGCGCATCGGCCTGCTCGAACAGCTCTTCTCCGACTGCTCAGAGGTGCAGGTGGAGAGCTTCGACGGCCTGCTGGTCGACTTCGCCCAGGACCGGGGCGTCGGGGTGATCGTCAAGGGCCTGCGGGCGGTGACCGACTTCGACTACGAGCTGCAGATGGCGCAGATGAACCGCCGCCTGTCGGGCATCGACACGGTCTTCGTGGCCACCAACCCGGAGTACGGCTACCTCTCCTCGTCGCTGGTGAAGGAGGTGGCCCGCTACGGCGCTTCGGTGGAGGGCCTGGTCCCTCCCATCGTGGCCAAGGCGCTCCAGCAACGCTTCTCGTCATGACCGAGGGGCCCTCGCATGAGGCGGAGCCTCAAATCCCGACGACCGTGGGTGACCTGCTGGACCTGGTCGACGAGATCGTCCTGGCGGTCTCAGAGGCGCGGGGTGTCCCGTTGTCGGGGACGGTCATGTTGGACCGGGAGGAGCTGCTGAGCTCGCTGAGGCGGCTGCGCGAGGAGCTACCCGAGGACCTGCGGGCGGCCCGCTGGATGGTGCGCGAGCGAGAGACCTTCGTGGCCCGCACCAACGAGCAGGCTCGGCAGATCCTCGACCGCGCCAAGGCTCGGGCGCAGGAGATGGTGAGTGAGTCGAGCATCATGGGCGAGGCGGTGGAGGAGGCCAACGCGCTGGTCCGCCGGGCCGAGGCGGAGGCTCGCCGCATCCGCCTGGAAGCCGAGGACTTCTCGGAGAGCCGCCTGGAACGCCTCGAGCAGCTCTTCGGGAGCCTCGTGCAGCAGATCCGCCAGGCCCGCGCCGAGCTCCACCAGGCGCGGCAACCCGGCGAGTAGCTGCTCCGGGGTGGCGAACCTAAGGTTGTAGTAGCGCGCCACTATTGCCCCAAAGTCGGCCCCCGGGATCGGCAGGCGAGTCGGGCTAGACGGTGGCTTCTCCCGAGACGGTGCCCTGCAGGCGAGCCTCCACCTCTGTCGGCGTTGGGTTGCGGATTGCCGCTCCGTTGATGATCGCCCCGGCGAAAAGCAGGGCCGCCGAAGCGAGCATGGCCAGGTGGAAGGCCTGGGTTGACTCCTCGCGGGCGGCCTCGACGACATCGGCCGGCACCTCCTCTGCCGGTCGGTTGAGCGGGGAGACCGCCGCCCGAACCTGCGGAGAGGAGAAGTCCACGCCCTCGACCCGCGCCTGCAGGCCGCTGTAGAAGGTGGCGGTGACCGCCACGAAGATCAGGGCGCCGGCCAGCTGCGGGCCCACCCGGGAGATGGCGTTGTTGATGGCCGAGGCCAGCCCCGAGTTGCGAACCGGCACCGAGGTCATCAGGCAGGTGGTCAGCGGGGCCACCATCACCATCGCCCCCAAGCCGAAGATGATCACGCCGGGCAGGATGGCGGTGAGGTAGTCGGGAGGGGGCACCAGGCTGGAGGCGTTCTCCAGTCGCACCTGCCATGGTGAGCCATTGGACGACACCCTGAGGAACCACAGCGAGCCCAGGCCCATGATGGCCGGGCCGGCCGCCATGAACCACCGGGGCCCGTAGCGGCCCGCCAGCGCCCCGAAGCGCGAGGAGAACAGGGCCAGGAAGACGAGGCCTGGGACCGAGGCCAGGCCGGCGGCGGTGGCGTTGTAGCGCAAGGTCCCCTGCAGGAAGATCGGCAGGAAGTAGAAGGTGACGTAGAGCGCCCCATAGATGGCCAGGGTGGAGATGTTGGTGACCGTGAAGTTGCGGGAGCGAAACAGGTGCGGAGGGACCAGGGGGTGAGGGCGCTTGGTCATCAGGAAGGGGAGGGCGATGGTGGCCGCCGCCCCGACGGCCAACGCGATGAAGGGCAGTGCCTCCTGCCACTGGCGCTCCTGGCCCCGAATGGCCCCGAAGGACAGGCCTCCCACCGCCAGGGCCACCACCACCGCTCCCAGCCAGTCGAAGCGTCGGGAGGCTTCCTCGTCCCGGCTCTCGGCGACGTGGCGGACGGTAGCCCACAGGGCAAGGGCGGCCAGGGGCACGTTGATGAGAAACGCCGCCCGCCATGAGATGCTGTCCACCAGGGCCCCCCCAATGAAGGGGCCCAGGATGGTGGTCCCCGCCGAGGCTCCCGCCCAGATCCCGAAGGCTTGGCCCTGCTCCTCGCCCTTGAAGGCGGCGGTGAGGATGGAAAGCGACCCGGGCACCAGCAGCGCCCCGGTGGCGCCCTGGAGGATCCGGAAGATGATGAGCAACTCCATGGTGGGGGCGATCCCGCACAGCGCCGAGGTCAGGCCGAAGCCCACCAGGCCCACCGCGAACATCCGTCTTCGCCCGTAGAAGTCGTTGAGCGCCCCGGCCAGGACCAGCAGGGCGCTCAGGGTGAGCAGATAGCCGTTGTAGACGTAGGACTGTGCCTCGAGGATCCCGAAGAGTGGCGTTTGAAGCTCCTGACCGATCCGGGGGAGAGCCACGTTGACCACCGTCGAGTCGAGGAAGACCATCGCCGAGCCGAGCACCGTCGCCAGCAGCGTCCAGCGCTTGGCTGCCCTCGTACCTTGCATGACGGTCATCACACCCGATCCTCACCGACAACATTCGTCCGGGCAACTGGTTCCTTCACAAGATAGAGAGAAGAAGCCGGCCGGCTTTCCCCTCTCCGCTTCCCCGCTGTCGAGCGGCGCTGAGAGGATCAGCCCGGCGAGCGCCCCAGTGCGTAGGCCACCGTCTGCTCGGGCGTCATCATCTGGCCCTCCTGCAGGAGAGCCTCGAATCGCTGGTCGCCCAACAACTCCACGGCCTGGCGGAAGTCAGGTATCTGGCGGTCCAGCCAATCGACGAGACCGGTGCCGCTGGCCTTTTG
>JALYHC010000134.1 GCA_030776765.1 Actinomycetota bacterium
GCAAGTGGGGGTGCCGGCGCGGACCGCCACCCGCGTCTCGTACGCAACCGGCCGATTCGTGGTGACGGAGGAGAGCGAGGGGTGCGGCCGCCTGTTCGTTCTGGACGAGTCGGGGGCCGAGCTCGACGTCCCGGGCGTCCCCGAGCCACCTCCCTGCCAGAACCCGCACCACACCCCCTTCGCGGAGGGAACTCTCTCCCCCAACGGCCGGCTCCTCGCCTACGTGGCCCAGACGTGGGCCTCCGAGGATTTCCATCCGGGCGTGGTGGCCTCCGAGCTGGTGGTAGTGGAGCTCGACGGCGGGCAGGAGCTGCTCCGCGAGCAGGTCACTTCCGAGGGGGAGAGCCGGATCATCTCGCTCGACTTCGACGGCGACTGGGTGGTGATGGCTCGCACCCCGGCCGGCGAGCCGCTGGTCGCCAACGAAGTGGTGGGCCTCAGCGTGAGCGGGGCCCGCTTCCTGGCCCGGGTCCCGGGAGTCTCGTCGGTCCGCCTGCTCCAGGTGCCCCTCGAAGGGTGAGGCGCTCAGCCCTGGTCGGCCAACGCCCGGTAGAGGAAGGCGGCCATCTGGCCCCGGGTGACCGGGTGGGTGGGGCAGTAGCCGCCTGTCCCGCAGCCTTTGGTGACGCCCGCCTTGGCCAGGGCGTTGATGTCGGCCTGATGGATGGAGCCGGCGTCGTCGGAGAAGAAGTCCCGCCCGGCGGGGGGCAGGTCGAGGGCCCGGACCAGGAAGGAGGCCATCTGCTCTCGGGTCACAGGATCGGTGGGGCAGTAGGTGGCGCCGCCGGCGGTGCAGCCCTTGGTGATCCCCTCCCCGGCCAGCCAGGCGATCTCCCGGGCGAAGGGATGGGAGGCCGGGACGTCGGCGAAGGGAGTCCGGAACCCGGGGGTCCAGGTGGGCGTGTGGGCCAGGTGAACCACGTTCCGGACATCTGCGTACACCTCCTGGTGGCCGCCTCCGGGAGGTGACCTGTAGATCCCCGACAGGTCACGCCCTTCGTATCCGGCGCCGTAGAAATGGACGAAGTAGATGGTCTCTCCATCCGAGGCCCAAACCGGGGACTCGATCCTGCCGGCCATGTCCGTCCGAACATTGCGGCTGCCACCGTCCGCCCGGACGACCTGCAGCTGGGAGCCGGTGCCGTGCAAGGCCACGAAGGCAATCCGAGTGCCGTCCGGGGACCAGGCCGGCTCCGAGAAGGGCCCTGCCAGCATCCGGCGGAGGCTAGAGCCGTCCGTTCCTACCACCCACAGGCCGTCGGGTCCCTGATAGGCCAGGCGGCTGGAGTCGGGATCCCAGGCGGGATGGGACCCGCCCAGGGTCCCCGGAAGGAGGCGCAAGCCCGAACCGTCGGGACGGACCAGTGCGATCGCGCAGCAGGTGGCCGGATCGAGGGTACCGTGCAGGTCGCGGGTGAAGGCGATCCAGCGGCCGTCGGGAGACCACGCCGGGTCGAAATCGGCCAAGGCGGGGGCGGTTATGCGATGCAGAAGGGTGCCGTCCGCGTTGACCACGTGGAGGCCGTACCGCCCGTCGGTCCCGTCGCTGAGCGGTCCCGTGAACACTACCTGCGACCCGTCGGGTGAGAACGCCGGCCGTCCGAGGGCCGGCAGCCCAACCAGCCGGCGGTGCCCGGACCGGTCCGTCTTCATCACCTGGACGTAGTGGGTACGGCCGCCGTCGGGGGACTGGAGGAAGGCGAACGTGCCCCCGGTCGTCTCGGCGAGCCCCCAACCGCCGCCGCTCAGTGCGGCGGAGCCGAGGACGGCCACCAGGACGGCCACCCCGACCGCCAAGCTGCGGCGGGTGCTCACGAACCCTCGATCCGAAGCGTTTCCAAGGCCGCCCGCGCCTCGACCAGCAAGGTGGAGCGGTCGGCGAAGCTGCCCAGCACCACGTACAGGCAAAAGGCCCGGCCCTGCTCGGAGAAGAAGAACTGGGCGCCCGCCTGGCCCGGAATGGCGCGCTGGAGCCTGTTGGGGCCGAAGGATTCGGGAGCCAGCTCCCGGGGCATCCCACGTCGGGCGAATAGCGCCGTGTGGGCAGCCTCCGGGTCGTACTCGACCAGGCTCACGAACACGTCGCCGGGGCCCATCTGCTCGACCGCTCCCGCGCCGAAGTCGCCTCGTTCCTCGGGGAGCGGGAAGGTGGCGGCATGCATCACCGGTTGGGTGGTCGAGCCGGGAGCACTGATCCGGCGCCGGTAGATGCGGCCCTCCCAGCCGGGCGGGAGGTCCACCTCCAGGCGGTGGCCCTGCAGCCTCACCCTACCCCCATTAGGCCACCCCCATCTAGGCCGGCCTCGCCAGGAGGAGGGCCGCCACCAGCAGGGCCACGACGGTCCACACACGAGACGGGCGCGCCAGGAGGTGCAGTCGGCGATGGAAGTGCCGCAGCCGCTCCGGAGTGCTCACCCGCCTCAGGGCCAGGATGGGGAGGGCTCGCACCAGACCGAAGGTGGCACCCATCGCAGCCCCCGCCGCCCAGGAACCGGAGAGCCAGGCCAGCACGGCCACCAGGTACAGGGTGCCGGTGGTGACGATGGTGACCACGCCCAGGCCCAGTTGGAACCCGTACCCGAGGCCGACCACCCAACCCCGATACTGGTCCAGCCAGTCCTCGTTGACCTGGCGCCTCGGTGAGGGGAGAGGCACGAGGCCCAGGTCGGCCGCCCCAGTCAGCAAACAGAGCGCCGCCAGCAGCAGGGCGGTGGTGCGGGGGGCGAAGCCGGGGAGGAGGCTCCCCGCCAAGCCCAGGGACGACCCCAGCGCCGCCCCACCGAGCGCCGAGCCCAGTAGGTAGCTGCTGGCGGTGATCCCCCATCTTCTTTGCCGTCCCCGCTCCCCGAGCGGGGTGATGCTGGAGAGCATCGACTCCCCTCAGGGCGACCAGGAAGAGCGGAGCCCCGCCAGCGACGCGACGGTCAGGCCGACGGCGAGGACCGGTTCCGTCACTCGTCTTCCTCGGCTTCCTCCATCCCGTAGAGGCTGGGGTGCCCGGGATGGATCCCGGCTGCCTCCAGCTCCCGGTCCGCTCGCGCCTCCCGGTACCCGTCCCCCGCCGGTTGCCGCCCGGGCCCCCTCGCGCCGTCCTCCAGGGCCTGGCGCAGCAGGTTGTCCAGCTGTTCCCAGGTTGCCGCCGACCCCTCGCCGGCCACCCGGCCTGAGGGCCCGTCGACCAGCACGAAGTAGGGCGACCCGGGGACCTGGTAGTCGCGCCAGGCGGCGTCGGACATGACGACCGGCATGAGGGGTGGCGCCAGGCGGCGCAGGGCGGAGGGGCTCTCCTGGGATGGTCCGGCGGTGACGATCACCAGCCGGACGCCCCCGGGGAGCAAGAGGCGGTCCGGTTCACTGAAGGCGTCCCAGAACGGTCCACAGGTGCTGCACCCGGCCGAGAGGAAGGCCAGCAGGGTGCGGTGGGAGACTCCCACCACGCCGACCGCGGCAACCTCGTCGCCCAGGGTTACGCCCGCCACGTCGTGGCCGGTGGCCGCTTCCGCTCCCTTCCCCCCGATGGGGGGGCCGGCTGCTCCTCCCGTGGGGCCGTCCCCTATGGCGACGTCGTCGTGGTGATCCTCCTCCCCTCCTCGGGGACCCGCCCCCAGCTGATGGAGCCTGCGAAGGATCTCGGCGTGGCTGCGTAGCAACCCAGCGACCAGCAGCCCGAGCAGCAGGATGGCGGCCGCTTCGGCGATGACCAGAATGAGCATGCTCTTCTCCTCAGGTGGTCTTCATGGTGCACATGGTGCCGCCAGGCAGGGAGCGGTATGGCTCACCGTCTGGTTGTCGGTATGGCTCGTGGACCCGCACGACGAGTAGAGCTGATAGGGGGGCACGCAGGTCACCACCCGGCAGGCCACCGGGCCGCTGCACCCGATCTCCTGATGACATTGGCCATAGCGGAAGTAGTTGCAGCACACCCGCCGCTCGTCGCAGCTCCCCTCTCCACATCGGCACGTGCAGGCCACGCAGGAGGGCGAGCAGAAGCCGCTGCCGCACCCGTCGGAGCAGGTGCAGTAGGGGTGGCAGTCGATGTAGTACCGGGGCTGCGGCACCCCGTTGCTGCAGCAGAAGGCCGAGTTGTCTGCCTTCCACCAGCCGCCCACGAAGGTACCGGGTGGGCATCGGTTGATCCCCCGATAGATCGAGCAGCAGAAGACCGTGTAGCCGTCCGAGCACGAGGCGTGCGACCCGCATACGGCTGCGTAGGCGGAGATCGGTCGCAGCAGGTAGGTGAGCGGGGCGGTCATCACCGCCGACCCCACCAGGGCCACGCGCACCAGGAAATCCCGCCGGGAGCCTCTAGAGGCGAGCAGCTGGGCGGTCCGTTCGGCCAGTGCGCGGCTCACCGGGACCCCATCGCTTCAGCCAACCGGGCCAGCCATGTGAGGGACAGGTAGGCGAGCCAGGCGGAGAGCACGGTGAAGGCGAGGAAGGGCAGCCCGAAGTAGGCCTGCTCGGCCACCATCTCCGGTAGCGCCGGAGCTGGAGAGCGGGCGTAGAGGACGGCTACCAGGACGGCCGTCCCATTCAGGGCCAAATGGACCCGGCTGGGTGGGGCGTCGGCTCTACCGAGGCACCCGCAGGAGGACACCGTTCCCGTCCTCAGTGCCAGCGCCACGAACCCGAAGAACGCCAGGTAGGCGGCGCCCACCAGCAGGGCGAAGCCGGCGCCTCCCACCGCCAGCGCCCCGATACCGACCGCCATCTCGACGGCGCCCAACGCGCGCACCGCCCTCAAGGGGGCAGTCACGCGGACGGCGGAGAGAGCCGAGGCGGCGGAGGAGCCATCGAGGACCTTCGCCAGCCCACCCAGGGAAAGCAGCAGCGCCGCTGCGAAGAAGGGACCCGCCACCGCCTCCATCAGAGGGCGATGGTGGCACCTGTTTCAGCTCGGCGTCAACTCTCTTCTCGCTCGCCCTCTTGCGGGGCCGGGGGGTTCGGGGTGCGGGGTCTTGTTCTCCTCCGCCTCTGGGAGGGGGCCTCCTATTCCCCTCCCTCCTCCTCGACGGCCTGCTGGGCCTCGGCCTCGGTTCCCAGGGAGGCGAGCCACTGGGCGGGATCGGTGGGAAGCTCCTCCTCGCGCTCGGCCGGCGCCTCGCCAAAGAGGCCGAGGGCGCTCACCACGGTGGCCTCCGGCAGCACCGGCTCCACCACCTGGTAGGGGTCGGCCCCGGTGCCGGCTGGGATCAGCTTGCCGATGATGACGTTTTCCTTCAGGCCCCGCAGGAAGTCGGAGCGGCCCTGCAGCGCCGCCTCGGTGAGCACTCGGGTGGTCTCCTGGAAGGAGGCCGCCGAGAGCCACGACTCGGTGGCCAGCGACGCCTTGGTGATCCCCATCAGCTCGGGGCGGCCCTCCGCCGGAGTCTTCCCGTCCGCCACCAGCTGCCGGTTGGCGTCACGGAAGTCTTTCTCATCGACCAACTCGGCGGGCAGGAACGGGGAGTCGCCCGGGCTCACCACTCGCACCTTCCGCAGCATCTGGCGCACGATCATCTCGATGTGCTTGTCGTGGATGTCCACGCCCTGGCTGCGGTACACCTCCTGCACCTCGTCCACCAGGTACTGCTGGGCAGAGCGCACGCCCTGGATCTCCAGCACCTCCTTGGGGTCGAGGGGGCCTTCGGTGAGGCGGGTGCCCGGCTCGATCACGTCTCCCTCCCCCACCCGCACGCGGGCTCGCCGCGACACCGGGTACTCCGCTTCGTCGTCGTCTTCTCCGTGGACCACCACCACCCGGCCGCCGTCGGAGCCCTCCCCGATGCGGACCGCTCCCCCGATCTCGGAGAGCACCGCCTTGCCCTTCGGCGTGCGGGCCTCGAACAGCTCCACTACCCGCGGCAGGCCGTGCGTGATGTCCTCACCGGCTACGCCCCCGGTGTGGAAGGTACGCATGGTGAGCTGCGTGCCCGGCTCGCCGATCGACTGGGCGGCGACGATGCCCACCGCCTCACCCAACTCCACCAGCCGGCCGGTGGCGAGCGAAAGCCCGTAGCAGGCCGCGCACACCCCGTAACGGGCATCACAGGTGAGCACCGATCGGACGCGCACCGCGCTCACCTTGTCGGCCTGCGACAGGGCGGCCAGCTCGACGCGGCCCAAGAGGGTCCCCCGGGCGAGCTGGTCGTCATTGCGCCCCAGCTTGACGTCGTCGGCGAGCACCCGACCGAACACCCGGCTCCGCAGGTTGCGAATCGGCTGGCCGTAGGGGTCCCGGACCACCACGCGGATGCCGCGGTCGGTGGCGCAGTCCTCCTCGCGGATGATCACCTCCTGGCTGACGTCCACCAACCGGCGGGTCAGGTAGCCAGAGTCGGCCGTGCGAAGGGCGGTGTCGGCCAGCCCCTTACGGGCACCATGGGTGGAGATGAAGTACTCCAGGACCGAGAGCCCCTCTCGGAAGTTGCTCTTGATGGGGCGAGTGATGATGTCGCCTCGGGGGTTGGCCACCAGGCCCCGCATGCCGGCGATCTGACGCACCTGCATCACATTGCCCCGGGCGCCCGAGCGCACCATCATGTCGATGGGGTTGAAGCGGTCCTCCTTCAGGGTGGCCTCCATGGCCTCCTTGACCTGTTCGGTGGCCTCGGTCCAGATCTCGATGAGCTTCTGGCGACGCTCGTCGTCGGTGATGACGCCCTTCTGGTACTGGTCTTCCACCTCGGCGGCCTGGTTCTCGTAGTGGTCGAGGATGGCCTCCTTGGTGGGAGGGGTCTTGACGTCCTCCAGGCCGATGGTCAGCCCGGCCTTGGTGGCGTAGTGAAACCCCAGGGACTTGATGCCGTCCAGCACCTCCGCCACCTGCCCCTTGTCGTAGCGCTCGATGACCTCCTCGATGAGACGCCGCAGGTCGCCCTTGTAGACGACCGAGTTGACGTAGGGAAAGGTTGCCGGCAGCGCCTGGTTGAGCAGCACCCGCCCGAAGGTGGTCTCCAGCAGGGCGTCGCCGTCGACCGGCTCCGGCGTGATGAGGCCCTGCAGCGCCTCCGTCAGCTCGGTGTGCAGCTCTGGGTCGCCGGCCATCTCCCGCACCCGGGTACGGATGGGGGCGTGCAGCTCCAGCTCGCCGTGATCGTAGGCCATCGCCGCCTCGTCGACGTCGGCGAAGGTCCGCCCGGCACCGGGCGCATCGTCCACCTGCTCGGACACGTAGTAGATGCCGATCACCATGTCCTGGGTGGGCGTGACGATGGAGCGACCACTGGCCGGTGAGAGCACGTTGTTGGTGGAGAGCATCAGCACGCGCGCCTCCGCCTGGGCCTCCGCCGACAGCGGCAGGTGGACGGCCATCTGGTCCCCGTCGAAGTCGGCGTTGAAGGCCTCGCAGACCAGCGGGTGGATCTGGATGGCCTTGCCCTCCACCAGCACCGGCTCGAAGGCCTGGATACCCAATCGGTGCAGGGTGGGAGCCCGGTTGAGCAGCACCGGATGCTCCTGGATCACCTCGGCCAGCACGTCCCATACCTGGGGCCGCTGGCGCTCCACCATCCGCTTGGCCGACTTGATGTTCTGGGCCACGTCCAGGTCGACCAGGCGCTTCATGACGAAGGGCTTGAAGAGCTCCAGGGCCATCACCTTGGGCAGTCCGCACTGGTGCAGGCGCAGCTGCGGGCCCACCACGATGACCGAGCGACCTGAGTAGTCCACTCGCTTGCCGAGCAGGTTCTGGCGGAAACGGCCTTGCTTTCCCTTCAGCATGTCGGAGAGCGACTTGAGCGGCCGGTTGCCGGGTCCGGTGACCGCCCGGCCGCGGCGCCCGTTGTCGAAGAGAGCGTCCACCGCCTCCTGCAGCATGCGCTTCTCGTTGTTGACGATGATCTCGGGGGCGCCCAGGTCGAGCAGCCGCTTCAGCCGGTTGTTGCGGTTGATCACCCGACGGTAGAGGTCGTTCAGGTCGCTGGTGGCGAAGCGTCCGCCGTCCAGCTGCACCATTGGCCGGAGGTCGGGCGGGATCACCGGGATGGCCTGCAGGATCATCCCCATCGGCGAGTTCTTCCCCTCGGCGAAGGGCATGACCACCTTGAGGCGCTTGGTGGCACGCTGGCGGCGCTGGCCCGAGTTGGACTGCAGCTCCTCCCGCAGGAACTCGATCTCTGCATCGAGGTGGAGGCGGCCCAGCAGGTCCTTGATCGCCTCCGCCCCCATGCCGCCCTGGTAGTAGGCGGCGTAGCGGTCCGAAATCTCCCTCCACAGCTGCTCGGACTCGATGAGCTTCTTGGGGTGCATCGAGCGGAACTCGTCGAAGGCATCCTCGATCAGCTCCACTTCGCGCTGGGCGCGCTCCTCACGCTCCCTGACCTCCTTGTCCACCTCCCGGCGGCGGGCGGAGATCTCTTGGGCGCGAGAGCCGCCCTCCTCCATTTGCGCCAACTCCTCCTCGAGTCGCTGGAGCCGGCCCGCCTTCCACTCCTCGAACTCCTCCCGCACCACGCTCGCCTCGGTGCGCACGGTCTCCTCCAGCTCGGGGAGGTCCTTCTGGCGCTTGTCCTCGTCCACGTGGGTGATCAGGTAGGAGGCGAAGTAGATGACCTTCTCCAGCTCCTTGGGCGACATGTCGAGCAGGTAGCCCAGCCGGCTCGGTACCCCCTTGAAGTACCAGATATGGGTGACGGGCGCGGCCAGCTCGATGTGGCCGATGCGCTCGCGGCGCACCTTGGAGCGGGTCACTTCCACGCCGCAGCGTTCGCAGATGATGCCCTTGTAGCGGACCTGCTTGTACTTGCCGCAGTAGCACTCCCAGTCCTTGGTGGGACCGAAGATGCGCTCGTCGAAGAGCCCGTCCTTCTCCGGCTTGAGCGTCCGGTAGTTGATGGTCTCCGGCTTCTTCACCTCGCCATGGGACCAGGCCCGGATCTCGTCGCCGTCGGCCAGCCCGATCTTCAGCTCATCGAACAGTTGTCTCAAGATGATCCTTTCCTTGTTCCTCCCCCTCCCCGGAGAGGGGGAGGACCCCTTTTCTCTCCCTCTCCCTAGAAGGGAGGCTCGTCATTCTTTAGGCAATAGTGGGCCGCCACGCGTCCGTAAAACCTAAGGTTCCGGTCGCCCTCCACGCGCTACTAAAACCTGAGGTTCGCACCTAGGTCTCGTCCTCCCCGCGCTCGGGGCGGGAGATGTCGATACCCAGTGAGGATTCGGTGCGGAAGATCTCCTCGTCGAGCTCCCGCAGCTCCACCTCCTCACCGGCAGAGAGCATCTCCACGTTCAGGCAGAGGCTCTGCATCTCCTTCACCAGCACCTTGAACGACTCAGGGATGCCCGGCTCGGGGATGTTGTCACCCTTGACGATGGCCTCGTAGACCTTCACCCGTCCCAGCACGTCGTCGGACTTGATGGTGAGCAGCTCCTGCAAGGCGTAGGCGGCGCCATAGGCCTCCAACGCCCACACCTCCATCTCGCCGAAGCGCTGGCCACCAAACTGCGCCTTGCCGCCCAGCGGCTGCTGGGTGATCATCGAGTAGGGGCCGGTGGAGCGGGCGTGGATCTTGTCATCCACCAGGTGCACCAGCTTGAGGATGTAGATGTAGCCCACCGTGACCGGCTGGTCGAAGGGGTGGCCGCTGCGCCCGTCGTACAGCACCGCCTTGCCCTTCTCGTCGACCAGGCGCTCGCCCCCCCCGTCCGTCTGGGCGTGCTGCAGCACCGCGTTGATCTCGCCCTCCTGAGCGCCGTCGAACACCGGGCTGGCGACTCTGGTCCACGGCCGGGCGCCTGCCGAGGCGGAGCCGTCCGCCCCGTCGAAGGCCTCCCAGCCTCGGGCGGCGGCCCACCCCAGGTGGGTCTCCAGCACCTGGCCGAGGTTCATGCGCCCCGGCACCCCCAGAGGGGAAAGGATGATGTCCACCGGCGTTCCGTCGGCCAGGAAGGGCATGTCCTCCTCGGCGAGGATCTTGGCGATGACACCCTTGTTGCCGTGCCGGCCGGCCAGCTTGTCCCCCTCCGAGATCTTGCGCTGCTGGGCCACATAGACCCGCACCAGCTCGTTCACCCCCGGCGGCAGGTCGTGACCCTCAGCGCGCTTGAACTCCTTCACGTCGATGACCTTGCCGGACTCGCCATGGGGAACCTTGAGCGAGGTGTCTCGCACCTCGCGGGCCTTCTCGCCGAAGATGGCCCGCAGCAATCGCTCCTCCGGCGTCAGCTCGGTCTCGCCCTTGGGCGTCACCTTGCCGACCAGGTAGTCGCTTGGGCCCACTTCGGCCCCCACCCGGATGATTCCCCGGTCGTCCAGGTCGCGCAGGACCTCCTCGGCCACGTTGGGGATGTCCCGTGTGATCTCCTCGGCCCCCAACTTGGTGTCCCGAGCCTCGGTCTCGTACTCCTCGATGTGGATGGAGGTGAGCACATCGTCCTTCACCAGCCGCTCGGAGACCACGATGGCGTCCTCGTAGTTGTGCCCCTCGTAGGGCATGAAGGCCACCAGCAGGTTCTTGCCAAGGGCCAGCTCCCCATGGTCCGTGGAGGGCCCATCGGCAAGGATGTCACCACGGCTCACTCGGTCCCCCTGCGCCACCACCGGCTTCTGGTTGAGGCAGGTGCCCTGGTTGGAGCGCTCGAACTTGCGCAGGGGGTAGGTGTGCTTCCGGTTGCCCTGCTTCTCCTTCACCACGATCTTGTCGCCGGTCACCTGCACCACCTCGCCGTCGGCCTGGCAGACGACCATCTCGCCGGAGTCTTCCGCCGCCCGGCCTTCCACGCCGGTCCCCACCAGCGGAGCCTCGGCCCTCAGCAGGGGCACCGCCTGCCGCTGCATGTTGGAACCCATCAGGGCGCGGTTGGCGTCGTCGTGCTCCAGGAAGGGGATGAGGGCCGCCGACACGGAGACGATCTGCTTGGGCGACACGTCCATGTAGTCGACGTCCTCGGGGGGCACGAAGTCGACCTCGCTCCCCGCCCGTCGCACCAGCACGCGTTCATTGGCGAAAGAGCCGTCAGCGTTGAGGGGTGCGTTGGCCTGGGCGATGACGTACTGCTCCTCGACGCTGGCGGTCAAGTAATCGACCTGGTTGGTCACCTTGCCGTTCTTCACCTGCCGGTAGGGCGTCTCGATGAAGCCGAAGCGGTTCACCTTGGCGTAGGTGGCCAGCGACCCGATCAGCCCGATGTTGGGGCCCTCAGGGGTTTCGATCGGGCACATGCGCCCGTAGTGGGAAGGGTGGACGTCTCGCACCTCGAAGCCAGCCCGCTCTCGCGACAGCCCACCCGGCCCGAGGGCGGAGAGGCGGCGGCGATGGGTGAGGCCGGCCAACGGATTGGGCTGATCCATGAACTGGGACAGCTGGCTGGTGCCGAAGAACTCCTTGATGGAAGCCACCACCGGTCGGATGTTGATGAGGCTCTGGGGAGTGATCGACTCGGGGTCCTGGGTAGTCATCCGCTCGCGCACCACGCGCTCCAGGCGCGTCAGGCCCACCCGGATCTGATTCTGGATCAACTCCCCGACGGTGCGTACTCGGCGGTTGCCGAAGTGGTCCACGTCGTCGGTGCGGTAGCCGCCGTCTCCCGCATGCAGGTGTACCACGTAGCGGATGGTGTCCAAGATGTCCTCGTGGGTGAGCAGGCCCAGGCTCTGCTCCTTGTACTCCTCGGCAGCAGGGACCTGGCGTCCGAACTTCTGGTTCAGCTTGTAGCGCCCCACTCTGGTCAGGTCATAGCGCTTCGCATTGAAGAACAGGGTCTGGATCAGACCGCGCGCCGACTCCACCGTCGTCGGCTCGCCGGGTCGCAGCTTGCGGTACAGGTCGAGCAGCGCCTCCTCCCGATCGGCGGCCGGGTCGCGCTCCAGGGTGTTGCGGATCGACTCGGCCTGGTCGAACGCCTCCAGGATCTGCTCGTCGGTCTCCAGCACTCCCAGCGCCCGCAGGAAGGTGGTGACGTACTGACGGCGCTTTCGGTCCACTCGCACACCGATGGTGTCTCGCTTGTCGGTGTCGAACTCCAGCCAGGCCCCTCGCCCGGGGATGATCTTGGCCGAGAAGATGTCCTTGTCGGAGGTCTTGTCGATGGACTGGTCGAAGTAGACGCCCGGCGAGCGCACCAGCTGGCTGACCACCACCCGCTCGGTCCCGTTGACGATGAACGTGCCGTTGGAGGTCATCATCGGGAAATCGCCCAGGAAGACCTGCTGCTCCTTGATCTCCCCGGTGCTGCGGTTCATGAAGCGGGCGGTGACGAACAGCGGCCGCGTGTAATTGGCGTCCCGCTCCTTGGCCTCCTCGATGGAGAGGGTGGGCTCTTCGAACCGGTGGTCGGTGAGCTCCAGGGCCAATGAGCCGGTGAAGTCCTCGATAGGGGAGATGTCTTCGAAGAGCTCCTTGAGGCCGTGGTCCAGCAGCCACTGGAAGGACTCGTGCTGCACCGACAGGAGGTCCGGCAGGGGCAACACCTCAGGGATCTTGGCAAACGAGAGTCGGTCGGCTACGCGCGTGGATGCCAAAGGGAGGCTCCTCCTTGCTTAGGTCGGAAAGGGCTAGGGCAACTTGGGAACGACGAAACGCCAGGATAGCACAGCTATCCCGGCTGCCAAGAGCCGCTGAGAGCGTTGATCACTCAATTGTTGGATCGAGGATAGCCCCCGGACGGCCCCCCGTCAAGGGCGAATTTCGCGAAGGGTCAAGCGGAAGGCAGGGTGCGCCCGTACACGGCCTGACACAGCCGGGAGAAGCCGGGAGGACAGGGAGCCAGGCGCCGGGCCTCGGCCGGCTCCAGGAACCTCCCCACTCGTTGCGCCCAGGTGAGCGCTCCCAGGGC
>JALYHC010000135.1 GCA_030776765.1 Actinomycetota bacterium
AGAGGGTGGAGGCGCCCACCCTCTAGGGTACGGCCATGATCCGCTTCGGCGTCTCCAGCCTGCCTCCCGAGGGGCAGGATGCCGCCTTCCTCGACACCCTGGTGGGGCTGGGGCACCGGGCCTACGAGCTGTCCTTCGTGAGAGGCTTTCCCTGGAAGCCGGTGCGCTGCCGTCGCTTTGGGGAGCTGGCAGCCGAGCGGGACATCTGGCTGTCGGTGCACGCCCCGTACTTCGCCGTGCTGACCATCGAGGAGCCCGACCGCGCCAAGCAGGCCCGAGCGGCCTTGGAGCACACCATGAAGCTGGGTCGGGAGCTCGGTGCCCGCACCATCGTGGCCCATGCCGGCCACATCAAGGGCCGAGAGGCCGCGGAAGTGCTTCGCCTGGTCCAGCAGGGCCTGGAAGCCCTGGCCCCCAAGGTGGAGCAGTTGGGCGTCTCCCTCGGCCTGGAGACGAGTGGCAAGCAGGAGGCGTTCGGCACCTTGGGGGATGTGGCACTGCTCGCCAAGCAGTTCTCGTTCGTGCGTCCTGTGGTGGACTGGGCCCACGTGCACGCCATGACGGGAGGCGCCCTCACCACCAGGGAGGCCTTCCTGTCGGTGTTCGCCTTCCTTCGTGAGCAGTTCTCCGCCTGGATGGTCGACCCGCTCCAGTGCCAGTTCACCGACAACCAGTACGGGCCCAGGGGCGAGGTGCGCCACGTTCCTTATGGGGAGGGGAACCTGCGCATCGCCCCTCTCGTGCAAGCGGCTGCCGAGGCCGGGATAGGCATGGTGTTGATTTCGGAGGCTCACGACCAGGGCAGCCACCAACGCATTCAGGGCGAGCTGGAGGCCACCCTGGCCGCCCTGAAACCCCGGGACGAGCCAGCCGGCCGTCCTCTCGCCTCGGGACGGGTGGGCCTTCCCGCTCCCGTCCAGGTGGCCCAGGAAGGGGAGCACTTCGTCGTGCAGGGACCGCAGCGCTCCGTTCGACTCTCCAACATCGACAAGCTGTTCTTCCCTCAGGACGGCTATACCAAGGGGGACCTCCTCCAGTACTACGCGTCCGTCGCTCCGCTGCTCCTGCCCCACTTGGAAGGGCGGGCCATCGTCCTAGCTCGTTTCCCCAACGGGGCGGAGGGCAAGTGGTTCTACGAGAAGGAGTGCCCCTCTCACCGGCCTGACTGGTTGAGCACCGCTCCCCTGTGGTCAGAGCACCGCGAGGCGTCCATCAACTACTGCGCCATCCCTGATGTCGAGTCCCTGCTCTGGGTGGTCAACCTCGGGTGCATCGAGCTGCATCCCTGGCTGAGCCGGGTTCCCACCGCCGAGTACGAGGACTTCGCCATCTTCGACCTCGATCCGGCCGAGGGAGCTAGCTGGGAGCAGGTGGTGCGCGTGGCGCGCCTGGTGAAGATGGCCCTGGACAACCTAGGCCTGCGGGGCTATCTCAAGACCTCGGGCGCCACCGGCCTGCACGTTTACGTGCCCCTCTCGCCTGACTACCCGTACCGGCGGGTGCGGCGCTTCGTGGAGGCGGTGGGCCGCCTGGTGGTGGCAGCCAATCCCGGGGACGCCATCATGGAGTGGGACATCCCCAAGCGCGCCGGGAGGGTGTTCATCGACCACAACCAGAACATCGGCGGCAAGACCATCGCCTCGGTCTACTCGGTCCGGCCACTGCCGGGCGCCCCGGTGTCGGTGCCCATCTTCTGGGAAGAGCTCGACGAGGTGCAGTCGAGCTCCTTCACCATCGCCAATGTCTGGGACCGCCTCCAGCGCTACGGCGACCTGTTCTCCCCGGTGCTGCACGGGGGCCAGCGGCTGGAGTCGGCCGAGGAGGGCTTGGGCCTGACCTGATGGGTGCCCGGCGGATGGAGGTGGGCATCGGCTTGCCCACCCGGCCCCCCTTGTCGCTGGCCCGTTGGATGTTGCGCTGGGCGCGCCTGCTGCGCCTCGACTCGGCCTGGGCCATCGACCACTTCACCGGCTTCGTCCCCCGGTCGCTTTGGGACCCGGGCTTCACCTTCCTGGCCAGGCGAATCTCCACCCCGGACTCCTTCTTCGACTACCAGTCGCTGCTCGGCTATCTGGCATCGCGGGCGGGAGGAGTGCGGCTGGCGGTGGGTGTCACCGAGCCGATCCGGCGGCACCCGGTGCTGCTCGCCCAGGCCTTCCTCACCCTCTCCCACATGACCCGCCTCCCTCCCATCCTCGGCATCGGGGCCGGCGAGCGGGAGAACACGGAACCTTACGGCCTCGACTTCGACCGGTCGGTGGCCCGGCTGGAGGAGGCGCTGCAGGTGATCCGGCGCTGTTTCGACTCCTCGAAGCCGTTCGACTTCCAGGGTTCCTTCTACCGCTTGCGGGATGCCTCCATGGAGCTCAAGGCTCCCGCAGGGAGGGCTCCGCCGATCTGGGTGGCGGCCCATGGCCCTCGCATGCTGCGCCTCACCGGGCGGTACGGGGACGGCTGGTACCCGGTTTTCCACATGACCCCCGATGAGTACGCCGCCAAGCTGGACGTCATCCGCCGCTCGGCCGCCGAGGCGGGACGCCCGCCGGAGGCCATCACCCCCGGCTTGCTCCTTCCCATGGTGCTGGCCGGTACCGAACGGGCGGCGCGGGCCATGCTGGACGCCCGGCCGGTCCGCTTCGGGGCGCTGCTCCTGCCCGATTCGATATGGCGCTTGCACGGCTTCCAGCACCCGCTGGGGGCCGGCTTCCGGGGTCTGGTCGATCTCGTCCCGCAGCAGTACCAGGCCGGTGAGGTCGAACGAGCCATCTCGCTGGTTCCCCAGGAGCTGCTGGTAGAGAGGGTCGCATGGGGGACGCCCGAGAAGCTGCTGGGTCACATCCGGGAGCTGGGTGAGGTCGGG
>JALYHC010000136.1 GCA_030776765.1 Actinomycetota bacterium
GGTGGACCCGCGCCTTCCCCGCTGGGCCATCCGCTGGTTAGCAGGGGGGGCGCTGGCGGGAGTGCTGAGCGACGCGGCCTCCCTGGCCATGGGCGGAGCTCTCGCATTCTTCGCCGAGGAGAGCGTCATCGCCTGGGCCTTCCTGGCCCTCGCCGTCCTCACCGTGGTCCTGCTGATCGGGGTATGGCTCTCGCTGCGGGAGCCGTCGTACTCGGGGGTGATGGCGGCCACCGGTCTCTCGTATCTGGCCGTGCTCACCGCCTTGGGGGCCACCGTCGCCGGTCGGTTGCTAGTCCTTTAGGCGCCGCCACCGGTTGCCGACACCTCTCTGAGGCACATGGAACTCCCAGGTTCCACTGTGCGTCTGGTTAAGCAGCGGGAGGCCCCATCGGCTAACTTTCCGGCGGGGCGCAGGGATCTGCAGAGGAGGGCGGTGATCGACATCGAGTGGGCGCGCGGTGCGCCCCAGAGCCGGCCATGCTCCCCATGGCCGCAACGGATGGCGGCGCTCGTGCTGGCGCTTGCCCTGCTACTCCCACTGCTGGCCCTCTCTGCCGGCCCGGCCAGGGCCGAGGAGAGCGAGCTTTCACCCGGCGACTCGGGCCCGCGCGTGGTCGCCCTGCAGGAGATGCTGCGGGCGCAGGGCTTCTACCGGGGAGTGGTGGACGGGGTGTTCGGGCCCTGGATGGAGGAGGCGGTGGTGGCCTTCCACAAGGAGGTGCAGGCCCCCCGGGACGCGATCTGGCGGTCGGAGGACTGGGAGCTGCTGGCCCGCTACCGCTGGCCCTGGCTGCCGTTTCGTCCTGAGGAGCCCTACCGGGTGGAGGTCAACCTGAGCGCCCAGGTGCTCTACCTCATCGAGGACCACCTGCTCACCGCCGTCATCCCCATCAGCTCCGGCAACGAGGAGCTCTTCCGCAACTGGAGCGGCGGCATGGTCCCCGCCCACACGCCACGGGGTGACTTCCGCTTCCAGCGGCACGTGGAGGGGTGGCGCATCTCCTACCTGGGCGAGCTGTACCGCCCGTGGTACTTCCTGGGCGGCTACGCGGTGCACGGCTCGCCTTCCGTGCCCCCCTATCCCGCCTCCCACGGATGTGTGCGGGTGCCCATGTGGGAGGCGGACTTCCTGGCCGGCCGCCTCTTCGTCGGAATGCCGGTCCATGTCTGGGACGCCCCGGCCGGGACCGGCCCAAGCTTCCATGACCAGCCGATCCCCGAGCTGGTCACGCCGCCCTTCGTCGACGACGAGGGGTCGGTGCACGAGGCCGACATCGGGGCCCTGGCGGACGAGCAGATCACCAAGGGTTGCGGCACGTTCCGCTTCTGTCCGGGCGAGCCGGTCACCCGGGGCCAGCTGGCCGCCTTCCTGGTCCGGGCCCTCAAGCTACCGGCCGCCAACAACGACTTCTTCTCCGATGACCAAGGTTCCGTCTTCCAGGCGGACATCAACGCCCTGGCGGCGGCCCAGATCACCAAGGGCTGCGGTGGCGGTCGCTTCTGTCCGGACCTTCCCGCCACCCGCGCCGAGATGGCCGCCTTGCTGGCCAGAGCGCTCGAGTTGCCGCCTGCGGAGCGGGACTTCTTCGGCGACGACAACGGCAATCAGCACGAAGCCGAGATCAACGCGATGGCTGCCAAGGGGATCACCAACGGCTGCGCAGCGGGCAGCTTCTGCCCGCACGAGCTGACCAGCCGGGCCGAGATGGCTTCCTTCCTGGTGCGGGCCCCGCTGGAGCGCTGACATCATCGACAGATGATCAGGACTCAGGTCTCTTTGATGGAAGAGCTTGGGAATCGACACGGGCTGCGTCGCTTCGACAGGATTCGCGCCAGCGGGAACCGAGCCGAGTACGGAGACCGCCGTTTCAGCACAACCGAGGTCGACGCCGATCTCCGGCATGTGCGAAGGATCGTCTCTTCGTCGAGAGGCTCCTGGAGCGGTGAAGCAGCTGTTCCACCCTCCGCAGGCGGGAGCGGGAAAGACCTCGAATAGACTCGCCTGACCGTGAAGGTCTACACCAAGAAGGGCGACGACGGCACCACCGGCCTCTTCTACGGCGGCCGTACCTCCAAGGCCGACCTGG